>NZ_DJIO01000140.1:0-45291 GCF_002433655.1 Thalassolituus sp. UBA6592
CGTCAGCGTACCTGGGGTGTGCCGATTGCACTGTTCGTACACAAAGACACCAGTGAACTGCACTCGGATTCTGCTGCACTGATTGAAAAAGTCGCATTAAAAGTAGAAGAGAAAGGCATTGATGCCTGGTTCGATCTGGAGCCATCTGAACTGCTGGGCGACGAAGCCGATCAATACGTTAAAGTGATTGATACGCTGGACGTATGGTTCGATTCCGGTGTGACTCACACAGCGGTATTGCGCCAGCGTGACGAACTGAAATTCCCGGCAGAAATGTACCTGGAAGGTTCGGATCAGCATCGTGGCTGGTTCCAGAGTTCCCTGCTGACCAGTGTGGCGGCGTATGGCACTGCGCCATATAAAACGGCGCTGACTCACGGTTTCACTGTGGATGGCGAAGGCCGCAAAATGTCCAAATCACTGGGCAACACGGTTGAACCACAGAAAGTGATCAATCAGCTGGGTGGCGATATTCTGCGCTGGTGGGTAGCAGATACCGATTACAGCGGTGAAATGACCGTTTCTGATGAAATTCTGAAACGTACCGCTGACTCATACCGTCGTGTACGTAATACCTGTCGCTTCCTGTTGGCCAACATCAACGGCTTTAATCCGGCAACGGATATGGTCGCCGGTGATGAGTTGCTGCCACTGGATGCCTGGATGGTGGATTACACCCGCAAGCTGCAGGAAAAAGTCATCGCCTGTTACCTGGATTATGACTTTAAAACCCTGACAAAAACCCTGATGAACTTCTGTGTGACCGAGCTGGGTGGCTTCTACCTGGATGTCATTAAAGACCGTCAGTACACCTGCAAAGCCGATGGTCTGCCACGCCGCAGTGCCCAGACCGCGCTTTATCATGTGCTGGAAGCCATGGGCCGCTGGATCGCGCCTGTGCTGTCTTTTACCGCAGAAGAAATCTGGGAAAACCTGCCGGATCGCAAAGAAGACTCTGTGATGCTGGCTGAGTGGTATACCGATTTCCCACAAACCGGTGCCAGCCTGTTTGATGACGAGTTCTGGGATGACATCATCAAGGCCAAAGAGGCCGTCAACGGCGCACTGGAAAAAGCCCGTGGCGACAAAACCATTGGTGCCAGCCTGAGCGCGGATGTTGTGCTGTATGCCAAACCAGAGCTGAAAGCACAGCTGGAAAAACTGGAAAACGAACTGCGTTTTATCCTGATTACTTCCGGCGCCGAAGTGAAAGACTTCGACGACAACGCAGGCGATGCTACTGAGCTGGATTCTCTGCGCGTTGCCGTAACAGCATCAGAGCATGAAAAATGCGAACGCTGCTGGCACCACACAGATGATGTTGGTGCAGATGAGAAGCATCCGACTCTGTGTGGCCGCTGTGTGGAAAACGTTGAGGGCGACGGCGAAGTCCGTCGTTTCGGCTGATGGCTGCAAAAAAGTCTGCGCTGATCTGGTTGTGGTTAGCGCTGGCTGTGTTTGTGGTGGATTTTGCCACCAAGCAGCTGGCGGAAAATATGCTGAATTACGGCCAGGCAGTGAACCTTCTGCCTGTGCTGGATTTTACCCTGCTGTATAACCCCGGTGCGGCATTCAGTTTTCTTGCTGATCAGGGCGGCTGGCAGCGTTGGTTTTTTACCGCAATATCTGTTGGTGTGAGCCTGATGCTGATTATCTGGCTGAAGCGTCTGCCCCGTGGTCAGGTGCTTTTGCCCAGCGCACTGTCGCTGATTCTTGGCGGTGCTATAGGTAATCTGTTTGATCGTCTGGTGTACGGTCACGTGGTGGATTTTATTTCTGTGCACTGGGACAAATCCTATTTTCCGGCATTTAATATTGCCGATTCCGCCATTACCGTTGGCGCCGTGCTGATGGCACTGGATGTTTTGCGGGAAATGAAGCAGGAAAAAAAGCAGGCGTGAATGCCTGAAGAGAGAGAATAATGAGCGTTGCTGAAATTCAACAGGGTAGCAAAGTAAGTATGCACTTTGCGATTAAATTACCGGACGGCCAGGTGGTGGATTCTACCTTTGAAAAAGCGCCGGCTGAATTCGCTATGGGCGACGGTAATCTGCTGCCGGGCTTTGAAGAATATCTGGTTGGTCTGGTATCTGGCGATCATAAAGAATTCGCCATTCCACCGGAAAAAGGTTTTGGTCAGCCTAACCCGCAGAACATGCAGGAAATGAAACTGAGTGACTTTCCCGTGGATATGCCGGTAGCTCCCGGACTCATGGTTTCTTTTGCTGATGCCCAGGGTTCTGAATTACCCGGCGTGATTCACAGTGTTGAGGGAAATTGGGTAACAGTGGATTTTAATCATCCGCTGGCCGGTAAAACCCTGACCTTTGAAGTGCAGATTCTTGAGGTGCAGGATGCAGATTAAGCTGGCGAATCCACGCGGATTCTGTGCTGGTGTTGATCGTGCGATTGATATTGTAAATCGCGCGCTGGATTTGTTTGAACCGCCGATTTATGTTCGTCATGAAGTGGTGCATAACAAATTTGTGGTGAACGGACTGCGTGAGCGCGGCGCTATCTTTGTCGATGAGCTGGATGAAGTGCCGGACAACTGCATCGTTATTTTTTCTGCTCACGGCGTGTCACAGGCTGTGCGGAAAAATGCTAAAGACCGTGGTTTGCAGGTGTTTGATGCGACCTGTCCTCTGGTCACCAAAGTGCATATGGAAGTTACCCGTTTCAGTCAGTCGGGCAGTGAGTGCGTATTGATTGGTCATAAAGGTCATCCGGAAGTGGAAGGCACCATGGGCCAGTACAGCGAAGCCAACGGTGGCCGCATTTATCTGGTGGAAGATGAAGAAGATGCGGCGGCACTGGAAGTTGCTGATCCGAATACGCTTTCCTACGTTACCCAGACAACCTTGTCGATGGATGACACTTCCCGGGTTATTGACGCTCTGCGTAAAAAATTCCCGAACATTGAAGGGCCGCGCAAAGACGATATCTGCTATGCCACACAAAACCGTCAGGATGCGGTTAAAACACTGGCATCGGACTGCGATCTTTTATTGGTGGTCGGCTCACCGAACAGCTCCAATTCCAATCGTCTGCGCGAACTGGGCGAACGTATGGGCGCTAAAGCCTATCTGATCGACAGTGCGGCAGAAATCCAGCAGGAATGGCTGGAAGGCGTTAAAGCTGTTGGTATAACCGCAGGGGCATCCGCGCCGGAAGTGCTGGTTAAGGAAGTGGTTGATACCCTGGTCGCTATGGGTGGAGAAGCACCGCAGGAACTGGATGGCATTCCGGAGAATGTGGTGTTTTCGTTGCCGAAAGAGTTAAGAATGAAGGAAGTTGACTAAAGGTCAACTTCGCTTCCGCCTACTACGCGTGCCTGTTTCCCTGCTGAGTTAAACAACAGGTCGCCGTCTGCGGCCTGATTTCCCTGAGCCTTGGCCCGCAGCTGAACGCACTGGCTGTACCCCATGCCGGTACATTTTTCGACCGAAATTACATACAGGCCACGATTGCTGTTCATTGTGCTGTTTGGCAGGCCGAGATCTTTAAGGTCATCGGCATATTCCATATTGTCAGCATAAAAACGTTCCTGAGCATCCAGTAATTGCTGCATTGCCTCGATACCATCAGTGCGATCTGCCCGCATTGTGTAGTTACGGTACGATGGCATAGCGACGAATGCCAGAATAGAAACAATGGCGACCGTCACAAGTAATTCAACAAGAGTAAAACCGTTTTTCATAATAAGTCCATTAGATGTTCTTTCTGTTCGGGAACCAGATAGTGCCGGTCTGAACATATCGGGCAACCTGATCATCGTAGGTTACGGGTGTTGAGTTCAGCAGGCCATAGGTTCGTTCCGCGCGGTCGAGTGTTGTGCCGGAAAAATCCCGTGCCAGAATCGCGATGCGAACAGAGACTACCCGGCCATAATTGGTAGAACCGGATGGTTCTTCGTAATGCTCGATACTTCCATCATTATCGCCTATGCCCAGCAGGAGCTGAATGCTTTCAACGCCGTTGGCAATCGACTGCGCGGCTCCTATCGGATTGCCTCCAGCATCGTAGGTAACACACCATAACTGGAAGTCATTTGTGGTGTCTGCGTCGGCGGTATTAGGTAAAACCCAGTAGACATCGACTATTTCCGCACCGCTGCTGACCATAGCCGCAGGTAAGGCCTGGGCTGTGCAGGTGGTTTGTTCGCGTGTGCCTGAATTGAGTCCTCCGGCGGTTCTGCGAATAGCGATGCGATCACCACCATTGGTATTGTTGTCTGAATTAAAGGTGCAATCAGCTCCGGCGGCAGGCGGCATTGCCCCGCCGGCGCACAGCTCCGCAACAGGTTCTATACCGCCGGTACCTGAAAGATAATTTCCATCGTAACCACCGACAGATGTTTGCTCTGTCATCCACGCCATAACCAGACGGCCGGTTTCCTGAGCCTGAGCTAAACCTTCTGATACACCAGCATTACGGGCACTGGAGACCATAATATTGATGACGAAATAGGAGATAACCAATCCCAATGCTGCAGCTATCATAAGTTCGATGATAGTCATACCGGATTGGCGGCGCATGGCATTCATAACTGTACCTGCCTGGTGAGTGTCTCAGTTCGGTTCTCATTGTCATCGCCAATGATATAGAGCCTGTTACCGTTCTCGTCAGAACCTGAGGTTCTTACATCCCATGTTAAAGATAAAGTTGCTCTGTTGTTGACGATATCCGTTCTGATGCTTAATACCGGGTTGCTGATAAAATCCGCAGACTTTTCGCGGACGTTAATGCCATCCAGAGTGAAGTTCCTTGGGCACACCAATTCCCACAGATCAAACTGCGCCATTTCCTGAGCACTACAGTTTTCAGCATCCTGATTATCACCATCAAAATATGCTGCGCACATTTTAGCCGGAACAGCGCACGCGTAGTTACCGCCCGTGTTGTAAAACTGCAGCCCCAGACTGTTTGCATTCATTCTGTCGGCAAGGTCTTTAAGAATCCAGACCGCCTGGGTTCTGTTGCCCGAATCCTGACTGGCCTGATTAGCTTTAAGTTGCATAGCTGCCATGCCCAACAGACCAATGGTCGTAATAGCAATGGTGATCAGAATTTCAATCATGTTGAAGCCGCGCTGACGATTTAAGGTGCACATGCCGCTTCTCCTGTTACCTGAATTTGGCCAATCCGGTTGACGCTTAATGTTCTGACTTTATCTCCGGTACAGCCCGGCACATTAACAACGATGGTCGCATCGGTGTTTGATCTGCCATTAATATCAAAAGTCAGTGGCGCTGCTGTTGTGATGTTAGCGCTGGTGATCGTGCCGGCTGTCAGGTCGTGGCCACGGGCACGTAACTCCTGATTTGTTGTGGAGTTAACCACCCGCCAGCCATCGCGCCAGCTGTTCAGCGGCTGAAACACAATAACTGCCGATGTCGTTACCGCCTGACTGCGGGCGTAGCGGAGATCGATTTCGATCTCCTGATACAACCTGTCGGCCATCCGGTTTGGGATCAGACTGCTGAACATCGGGGCTGCGAACACACCGACAGCAGCGATAATCCCTACGACTATCATCAGTTCCGTCAGAGTGAATCCTTTTACTGCTTTAACATTCACGTGACTAATCTTCCCGCCAATAGGTCCGTTTGAATTGGGTAAAGTTGCCCCCGGCCGGAATAACCTCTGTGCCGATTGCTACCACCGGTGTCGAAGACTGCCCAGTGGAAGAATCTGACGGTGGGAACACGAGTACCGGTTTCGGTACGATACCGCCCTGGTTCAGGTCAATCTGAGTAACGATCCGCTCTGTTGTATCCGGCGCGTCGTATGGACTGATTTGCAGTAATCTCGCCTGCCCAGAGTCAGGCTCGCAACCGATTTCAATGGTGGAATCGGAAGGCCTGAATGTCGGAGCATAAATCACGTCGTTCACCGTCAGAGTGGTACTCAGAATTTTCTCACCGTCATCCTGCAGGGTCACGTAAAAACCATTCATTTGTTTGGTTGCAGATGCAGATGCAAATGAACTGTAATCAGCCAGATCTGACATCGAAAGTTTTGTATAAGAAGACGGTGCTTCATCAACATTAAAATCATTGATAACAAATAAATGATCTTTCGTCGCAGTAGATAACGGGCCGGCACGGAAACCCGATCCAATTGTAATCTGATAGCGGCCAATTTTACGGCTCAGCATGTTAGAAGAATCGTCCGGATCAGGGTATTCGAAATAACCATAATCTGTGTAAATCACATCAGGCTGAGTGTAAAAGCGGGTGTTGCCAGCTGCTGTCCCGCTATTTAAGTCAGCAATAACACCGCCTTTGGCGAAGTTGGTCTTACTGGTATTTTCTTCATTAATATCAAAACGCCAGATACGACCACCTACATCGGCACCATAGAGCGTATCGACAGTCCCGTTACCGTCGTTATCAATCAGAGACAGATCTCCGGCAAAGCTGGAGGTCATCTCAGATGAATAGAATCCTGACTGGCTGACAAATCTGCCGTTCGCTTTCCACAGCAGGTCGAACATATTGCCGGAACCTTCGTTATTTGCTTTTACCATATAAATGGCGTTGCCAACATCGTGAGTGATACGTTGGGTGGCGTTGTCTTCGTCCTGGTCATAGCCGCCACCGAAGAAGAATACGTCAGTTTCCTGTCCTTGCCACATAACGGTTGCTGGCATCATACGCGACCAGGTCTGACCAAGCTCTTCAAAGCCGGTATCGCCACTTTTAATCTGGGCAACAAATTTTGGATTAGTGCGATCGGATACATCCAAAGCAAAATAGCTGTTTCCACCACGGCGCATACCGGCGACGAGGTAGACAGTATCATCGGAATCAACCACACCGTCCTGGTTTTTATCGTTGTGCTGGATGGTTAATGGACCATCAATGCCATAAGCCTTGAGCATGCTGCCTTCGCCGCGTTGATAAACTGCGATATTGGGCAGTAATTCACGTGGCATAAAGGCCCACAGCTCTCCCGGAGAATTTACATTGGTATCAAACGCATGGATGTAGCCAGCATTTGTTCCTGTATAGAGGACATCCTCCAGCGTATCTGTACCGGTGCGGTAAGTCACCAGAATAGGGTTGCCGTGTAATGGGTCTGCCAGTGTGCGTCGTGCCTGGCCTGTATTTGGATTAATTCCCCGCGCCCATTGCAGGGCATCTTCACGATCGGCCGAGCTGAGCGTTGTACCGGACGGCAGTCTGTCATCCAGCATGGCGGCGGTAATTGAATTGTTGTCTTCGTGGATGCGGTTGCCGGTCTGGCGGATGGTGCCGCTGCCTTGCAGGTTGGTGAAGACATTGCGTCCGGCTGGCAGTCTGTTCGCCATACCGCCGCTCTCTACGTCTGAACCATCAGCATCGCCAATCGTCCAGAAACTTTTCGCGGAATCTTTGAAGAAACCTGTGTTCGGGTCAATGGCTGCAGCTGAGTTCTGATCGAGGATGGTGCCAGCGGAATTCATTTTGTAACGCTTGATGTTACCCGACCAGCCAGGCATTTCCGATGGCTTGAACACCGAGTAATAGAGCTCTTCTCTATGCTCAAGACTGTTGAAGGCATTCACCGCGACAACCGGAGCGGCGAAGTTACCAGCTGTATTGGCGATACCTCCAAAAACTTTCAGCAGAGCCGATGTGAGGCCTGATTCATCGCTAGCTGAATAATAGTGCTTAGAAAAATACTTTCCTGCATCTGCATCCCAATAAAGTTCATCATCGGTCAATGGATGACCAAATTTAGCGATATCACTGAGGTACTGCTTTTCTGTAGATGTAATGCCGGAAAATCCACCCACAGTATGAACATAAATGGGCTGATCAATTTCAGACGCATTAGGATCGTTTTCACCCGTGAGATCGCTGTCCGTGAAATGATCGGTTTGTTGCAGGAAGTATGCAAGTTCTTCGGTACAACCACCGCTATTGCTACAGGATTTTGATAAACCCGACGGCAAATTCTGCATTGGGTCTATCAGATTTTTGACCCGGCTGTTCGCGTCTACGTCCGAAGAGGCCGCACCATCGGTAAAGAGCACAATGTGATTTTTCTGACAGGTAGCTGTTACTGGTGAGCGGTATTTGCCATTACTGATACTTTGTGGAACGCTGCCCAGATAATTCACATAATGCACTTGGTTTGAGACGTTATCCCAATAATTATAGGTTACCCTGATACCTTCCAGATTGTTAGAATTTGACCATTCCGGGTCGCCGTAATGAGGCGATTTTCCTGTCATATATCGATAGGCTTCGTACATGCTTTCGGTAATAGGAGTACCGCCACCAATATTACCGTTACTCAGAGAATTGATGGTATTGATAAGAGTGTTTTTGTCGCTTTCTGAGTCGGTAGCAACAAAATGTTGCATGACGGAACCACCCTGATAACTGCCATAGGCCTCATCAAAGCGCATAACGGCAATGTTAATTGGCAGTGAAGGATCCAGTTGCGAAATGGCGTTCACGGCGGAACGTTGCACAATTTCCAGACGGGTGTCTTCGCCTGTGTGAGGCTTTTTATTTTCGGACGCTCTATACGCCATTGACCCCGATGTATCGATCAGGAAGATAACATTTGGATTAACGCGGTTTTGCGTATTACGATAAATTTCCGTGTCATCAGCATAAACGACTTTATTACTGAAGAGGCCGAAGGCTATCAGGGTTAACCAATAAATTTTCATAAGACGGCACTCCCGTCGCTCGTTTCTGTTCTGGTTTTAACTGGTGTGTGCATCATGCTCCTCCTGGAATCAGGCGCAGAACTCCGATTTCCTGAGTCACAGTGATCACGTTATTTTTACTGACCGCCGTCGTGGATATTGCTGCCGGTAATACATCGCAGGCAGTACCACAGCCTGGCACTGCTTTCAGGTAATAATTATTTCCCGATGGTTTTGGCAGTGCACTCACGGACGTCGTAATTCCGGAGTCAGGCACAACTTTGGAATCAAATTTTGGTTGTGACAGTACGTTGCTGAATTCCGTAAACGGATCGAAGTGTGGAATGTCGACATCATCTTTATCCAGAGCATTTTTGTACATTCGTTCTGAAAGGGACATGATCTTGCCCTGCAAGGCAGAATCGTCACGCATGACGTCGTAGACATAACTTAACGTCCCCCGCGCGGCATTAGCCACTTCGTGCTGATGCTGCAGGTTGTTAATCATCCGTATCTGGGTAGATGAGCGTTGCATGGCTACCATGGATACCACTGTGATGGCTGTCAGCATGACCAGACTGATGATCAGTGCAGAGCCACGCTGGTCATTATGCCGATTGTTGTTCATCTCAATACCTTCCGGAAAATCTTATACGCTTAACTGTAATCCTATTGGAAAGTACAGAAAGAGGATGGTGACGAACGGTCACTATCGGCAGATTACTGACGGCTATAGCGAACCAGTTCTCAGTCCGGGGGATTAGTTTCCACAGGGAACGTTTTTGCGTCCGGCTGTTTCGGCGACACCATCGTTGTTGCTGTCTGAACCTTTGCGGATACGCCCCAGGCGCGAGATGATGAGGGATTCTGAAAAGGGCATGCTCTGGCTTTGGCTGCGGCGGCAGTAGCCAAAAGAACCTGTGCTGGCACCTGAGTAGCCCTGCGGGTTGAAGCTGATGACGCTGCCAGTGTAAGAGCGAATGACAGACGGATCGGCTTCAGGAGAACCGGAATATGTCATCTCATTATCATCAAGAATACGGTTGTTGTTTTCGTCATTAAACATAACCAGTGGCGCGTTCCAGTCTCTGTGACAACTATTAGCTGTCATCGGGCACAGTGTGATGCGGGTCTGGCTATAGATGGCTTGTTCCCGGGCTGAGCGGATAATACGTTTAATCGCAGTAATATCCTGGCGTGCGCGATTTTTTTCCAGGTAAGCATTAAAAGGGGGAGCCGCGAGACCGGCTGTCCCGCCAATAATGAGCAGTACGACTAACAGTTCAGGCAGAGTAAAACCGCAATGGCGGCGCAGGTGTTCCATAGTTTCTCCTCAGGGTCGTCCTTGACCTGAGGAATATAGTTATCGCGTTAGTGAGAAAAGTCACTAGTACGTCGGTACTATATTTAATCGATTCCCAGTTTTTTGCAGCGATAACGCAGGGCGCGGAAGCTGATTCCCAGTTTTTCTGCGGCGGCGGTTTTATTCCAACGGGTGGCTTCCAGTGCCTGGGTAATGGCGGAGCGCTCAATGTTTTCCAGATAGGCTTCCAGATTGTTGGTTTCGATACGCTGTTCGCTGGCAGAACTCTGCGGACGTGATTCAGCAGATGGTTCCCCTGAGGATGGCTGCAGGCGAATATCGGCCAGTGTGATGCTGTCACCTTCGGCCAGGGTCACGGCGCGTTGCAGGATATTTTCCAGCTCTCTGACATTTCCCGGGAAGTCATAATCCAGCATTGCCTGATAGGCGTCAGCATCGAGAGTAATTTCCGGCATATCCCACTCTTTCGAGTATTTGATAATAAAGTGGCGTACCAGCATGGGGATATCTTCGCGCCGGTCAGCAAGGCGCGGTACATCGATCTGAATCACATTGAGACGGAAATACAGATCCTGACGGAAGCTTCCCTGACTGACCATGGCGGCCAGATCTTTGTGACTGGCGCAGAGAATACGGACGTTAACCGGTGTTTCCTGATCAGAGCCAATGGCCCTTACGGATTGCTCCTGAATAGCCCGCAGTAACTTCGCCTGCATATCCAGCGGTAGTTCGGCGACCTCATCCAGAAACAGCGTGCCACCGTGAGCGGCACGGAAAAATCCCGGTTTGTCCGAGCGGTCGGGAATCATGCCGCCTTTTACCTGACCGAAAAATTCGCTTTCCATCTGGTCGCGTTCAATGGCGCCGCAGTTTACGGCAATAAAAGGCAGCTCCATACGGGCACTCTGATGATGAATCAGGCGGGCGATCAGCTCTTTACCGGTTCCCGGCTCCCCTTGAATAAATACCGGTGCCTGAGTGCGGGCGACTTTATAAATGCGCTGCTTCAGATCGTGCATGCCGACAGAGTCACCGAGAAGACCATCGGCGGACGGAATATTTTCGATATTGGCCGGCACCCGGGTCAGCTGCAGGGCGGCTTTGACCAGTTCCCTTAAGCGCTCGGTATCCAGCGGTTTGGCCACTACATCAAAGGCACCGGCTTTCAGTGCGTTCACGGCAAGTTCCATATTGCCGTAAGCCGTAATCATGGCCACCGGCATATCCGGGTGCTGGGCGTTGCATTGCTCAATCAGTTCCAGCCCGTTGCCGTCCGGCAATTTCATATCCGTGATGCAGAAATGATAAGGGCGCTCATTGAGCAGGGCCTTGGCTTCACTGACGTTGGCCGCCTGATAGCAATCGAGATCCATACGCTGCAGAGTGATGGCAATCAGCGTGCGGATATCGGGTTCGTCGTCAATTATCAGTGCGGCGTACTTGCTCATAGTGCGATCCATTGTTTAAGCAGACTTCATAATGATACGGAAGCAGGTCCCGTTTGGAATGGGATAATACTGAATTCTCGCATGATTGGCTTCACACAGCTCCCGACAAAGGTATAAACCGAGACCTGTGCCACTGTGTTCTGTGGTGTAGAAGGGCTCAAATAAATGCGGCCTTTGTTCCGGTGCGACGCCATTACCATTATCGATAATGTCGAGATAAATACTGTTGACGTCAGAAATGGTGGCAATCATGGCCAGTCGTGCGCGTTCACCGGCAGCTTTTACTGCGTAGCGCAGACCGTTGGTGCAGAGGTTGTGCAGAATCTGCTGCAGTTGCCCTGGATCAAAACGCACCTGAATATCGTCTGGACAGAGAATGCTGAGTTTGTAGTGATCGGTTTGGGTGATCTGTTGCAGTTGTTTGGCGAAATGTTGAAGCCAGGGTGACAGCCGCAGTGTTTCAGCGGTGGACTGACTGCGACGTGACAGCGACAATACATCTTCGATGGTACGGTTAATGCGCATGCACTGTTGCTCAATAATCTGCGTCAGCTGTTTCTCGCTTTCCTGTAGTTCCGGTGCTTCGGAAAGCAGCTGGGCAGCCTGGCGCAGGGCACTTAACGGGTTGCGGATTTCATGGGCAATGGATGCTGTCAGACGACCAAGAGCAGCCAGTTTTACGTGTTGCGCTTCCTGAGAAATAATTTCGGTATTTTCTACATAAATCAGATAGTCGCCGGGCTCCGAGTCATTCAGTGGAACCCGCTTCAGCAAAAGTTTGTCGCTGCCGCTTTCAATAATGCTGTTTTCTCCGGAGTCATACAGCAGATCCGGCAGGTTTTCCCCTTCAATAAGGTCAAACCATTCCATGGCTTTATTATTGAAGAAAAGAATTTCGTCGTTTTTATCACAGGCAATAATGCCGTTTGGCAGATTGAGTAATGCCTGACGGCTGAAATGGTGCAAACGACGCAGGCGTGTTTCCTGATCGGTAGCGAGGGAGAGTGCGCTCTTTAATCTTTTCGACAGTGTCTGGGTAATGCTGGCAATCACAAAACAAAGCAGCCCATATAATCCGCTGTTGATCAGATCATGGGTCATTTTGCCTTCCATCCAGTAATTCTGGGTATAAAAAATCGCCAGCGTGGTCCACGCAGCGACACCAAAACCTAACACCCCCGGGGCAAGCAGGTTGGCAATGGCGACGGGGATAAGAATCAGACTGGAAAACCCACTGGCCAGACCACCGGACGCAAACATCAGTGCAGACAGCAGAGCGATTTCTGCGAAAACATAACTGATGGCTATCTGAGGGTCCGGCTGTCGGTTGGCAACGACGGCAAACGCTGCCGCGGCGACGACATAAATTGTGCAGCCAATCAGAAATACTGTCGGGTCTGTTCCGCCGATAATGGCATTCTGTTTATCCAGGGTGTTGCTGATGAGTAACAGCAGGGCGAGAAACAGCGAATAATAACTGTACAGGCGCAGCAGCCGGTTACCGTGAACAACCAGATCAGTGGGTTTTAAGCGGATGGCCAATATTTACTCCTGACTTTGTCGGACTCAGAGCGACAAACATTGCGCCCGGCGGCTATTTTCCTGACAATACTGCGCAACTATATCACGCTGTTGATAACACACCAGTTATCGCGCTCTCTCAATTTTACGGTTAAAAATCGTCATGCCGACTACAAACAACAGTCCGATGCGCATTGCTCTTGCGCAGCAGAATTTTCTCGTTGGTGATATTGAAGGCAACGCTGCCATTATCGCTGGCCAGGCGCGTAAGGCCGCCGCGGATGGCAACCAGCTGATCGTCTTCTCTGAGCTGGCTCTGACCGGTTACCCGCCAGAGGATCTGCTGCTGCGTCCGAGTCTTCAGTTGCGGGTTGACGCTGCTTTGCAGCAGGTGGCGGAGGCGTCTGCGGGAATCGCCATTGCCATCGGCTATCCATGGCGGACGGAAGGTGGGTTATATAATTGTGCGGGCATCTGGAGCGATGGCAAGCAGATCGCCCATTACGCCAAACAGCATCTGCCAAATTATCAGGTATTTGATGAAGAGCGTTATTTCACCGCAGGCAGTCAGCCTTGTGTGGTAGAGCTGCATGGCCATAAAGTTGCGCTGACCGTGTGTGAGGATGTCTGGCATCCAGGGCCGGTGGAGCAGGCCGCAGCGGCGGGTGCTGAGCTGATTCTTAACCTGAATGCTTCCCCGTTCCATCTGGGTAAACAGTCTGAGCGTGCCGAACACCTGCAGAATCATGCGCGCAGGCACAAAGTTGCGCTGTTGTATGTCAATCAGGTTGGTGGTCAGGACGAACTGGTATTCGATGGCGCGTCTTTTGCGGTATCGGCCAGCGGTGAAAAAGTGCTGCAGATGGCGGCTTATGAAGAAGCCCTTGCCTGCGTCGAGTGGAATGGTTCAGATCTTACCGCCATCAGCGACAGCTTTGATGCCCACGAAGATACGCTGGAAAGTCTGTATCAGGCCCTGGTTCTTGGTGTACGTGATTACGTGAATAAGAACCGCTTTAAAGGCGTTCTACTCGGACTCAGTGGTGGTATCGATTCAGCGCTGACCCTGGCCATTGCCGTGGATGCTCTGGGAGCCGACAGGGTCAAAGCCGTGATGATGCCATTCACTTATACCTCTGGTATGAGTAAAGAAGACGCCGCCGAGCAGGCAGAAATCATGGGCGTGATTTACCGCTCGATTTCTATTGAACCTATGTACCGCGAATTTATGGCCGCACTGGCGCCAGAGTTTGAGGGCATGTCGGTGGATACCACAGAAGAAAACCTGCAGTCCCGCTGTCGTGGCGTGCTGCTGATGGCAATGTCCAATAAGACTGGCTACATGGTGCTCACTACCGGCAACAAGAGTGAAATGGCCGTGGGTTATGCCACTCTGTACGGCGATATGGCCGGTGGTTATGGTGCATTAAAAGACGTCTATAAAACCAAGGTATTCGCGCTGGCGGAATACCGTAACACCATTTCGCCGGTGATTCCGCAGCGCGTGATTGATCGTCCGCCTTCAGCCGAGCTGGCGCCGGATCAGGTGGATGAAGACAGCCTGCCGCCGTATCCGGTTCTGGATACCATTCTGGAAAGCTATATCGAACAGGATATGAGTGCTGAAGCCATTATCGCGGCAGGCTTTGCGCGTGAAGATGTGATGCGGGTTATCCGTCTGGTGGACGTCAACGAATACAAACGCCGTCAGGCGCCGATTGGTGTGCGCGTTACTCCGCGTGGTTTTGGCCGCGACCGTCGTTATCCGGTGACCAACGGCTGGAAGGCAGGTATCTGATAGCAAGAACTGACAGGTAACACTTTTGTTTATCAGACGCTCTCGGATAAACAAAAAAGCCCGCGCTGAGTAACTCAGGGCGGGCTTTTTTGTTAAGCAGGGGTATCAGTCTTCGCCGGAATCCAGCAGACCAAAGCTGATGATGTTCCAGAATGAGCGACGGTCAACCATGGCCAGTCCGGAGTTCTCAAATTTGCCGTCAACCAGCTGCGGATGATCGGGATAGTTCAGTTTCAGCAGCGCCAGAGATTTATCCGCTTCAGGCTGCATGCCCAGTGCTTCGTAAGCTTCAATCTGAATCGCTACCGCATCAGCAACCGCGCCGGTTTTCTGATAATGCAGCAGCACATCGGTACAGCGGTTGGCGGCTGCCATATAGGCGTGACGCTTCATGTAATAGCGGGCAATTTCCACTTCATGAGATGCCAGACGCTCACGGATAAATACCATGCGGGCACGGGCATCGGCGGTGTAAGGGCTGTCGGGGAAGCGGATCAGCAGCTCTGAGAAATGACCAAAGGCATCCTGCAGTGGCGTAGGATCACGTTTGGCTGTTTCTTTGTCCAGATAACGCTCAACCGTCACAAAGCTCATTTCGTAGGTTGCAAGGCCGCGCATGTAATAAGCGTAATCAACCTGAGGATGCAGCGGATGCAGGCGGATAAAACGCTCAGTATCGGCCAGCACGGCTTCCATATCTGAGGTCATGTAGTGAGCATAAATCAGTTCCAGCTGCGCCTGTTCTGCATAGCTGCCGAACGGATACTGGGATTCCAGCTGCTCCAGACGGTCGATGGCGACCAGAAAGTTTTTGTCGTTCAGGGCGTCACGTGCTTCCTGATAGAAGGTTTGCTCGTTTTTTTCTTCCGGTTTTTGCGGTGAAGAGGAGCAGGCGGAGAGCAGAACGGCGAGAATAACCAGCAGCCAGCGGGTGTTCATGGAGTGTGTACCTGAATGTCGATATAATTTCATAAAGCGCCGTATTAAAGCACAGACCTGTCACAGCCCCAAACGCTGTTGGCTTTAACGCGCAAACCTATAGTCAGTAGCCGGAGCCGTATGAGTAATCAGATATCCCAAACCGCAGAAGTTCCTTATGAGATGGGCAATAAACGTCTCGATCAGGTGGCAGCACAGCTGTTCCCTGAGTATTCACGTTCACGCCTGCAACAGTGGATCAAGGATGGCCAGCTGCAGGTAAATGGCAAAACCATACGTGGCCGTGACAAACTCGTTGGCGGTGAAACCCTGACGCTGGAAGCTGAGCTGACCGCCGAAGGTGACTGGCAGGCAGAAGATATTCCGCTGGATATCATCTATGAAGATGACGACATTCTGGTGGTGAACAAGCAGGCCGGCCTGGTGGTTCATCCGGCGGCCGGTAATTACGAAGGCACCATGCTCAACGGATTGCTGCATCATTGTCCGCAGCTGGAAAACATTCCCCGTGCCGGCATCGTGCACCGTCTCGATAAAGACACCACCGGCCTTATGGTGGTGGCCAAAACTCTGCAGGCGCAGACCAATCTGGTGGCGCAGCTGCAGGACCGCTCCATGGGACGTGAATATGAAGCTGTGGTGCAGGGCCATATGACCGGTGGTGGTAAAGTGGACGAGCCGATCGGCCGCCATGGCACGCAGCGCACGAAAATGGCGGTTAACCCGATGGGCAAAGAAGCCATCACGCATTACCGGGTGCTGCACCGTTTTCCTACCCATACCTATATCCGTCTGAAACTGGAAACCGGCCGTACCCATCAGATTCGCGTGCATATGGCTCATATCGGCTACCCGCTGGTGGGGGATTCGACCTACGCTGCCCGTACCCGTCTGACCAAGGGGATCGGCCCGGATCTGCGTGAAACCCTGCTGAATTTCAAACGCCAGGCACTGCATGCCCGTAAGCTCGGTCTGATGCATCCGGTCAGTGGCGAATTTATGGAGTGGGAAGTCGATCTGCCGGACGATTTCGTCGATCTGCTGGCGGCGCTTGAAGCCGATGCGGATGACTGATTCAGGCGTTGTTGCGGGCGGATTTGTCCCTGACTGGACCCTGCCAGAGGGGGTTTCTGCGTTTGTCAGTACCCGCTCCGGCGGCGTCTCTCTGCATCCTTATGACAGCAATAATCTCGGTGCTCATGTTGGTGACGATACGCAGCACGTCGCTGAAAACCGCCGTCGTCTGCTGTCGGCGCTGAGCGGGCTGCAGCATATTCAATGGCTGGACCAGGTGCATGGCAGTGATGTGGCTGAGGCCAGCGATGACGGCATCAGCCGTACTGCTGATGCCCAGTACTCGTCTCAACCCGGACTTGGCTGTGCTGTGCTGACCGCGGATTGTCTGCCGGTGCTGTTCTGTGCCTCTGACGGCAGCAAGGTTGCTGCCGCCCATGCGGGTTGGCGCGGGTTGGCGGGGGGCGTGTTGCTGAATACACTGGCTGAGTTTGAAAGTGCGGACGATGTGCTGGTCTTTCTCGGTCCGGCTATCGGCCCTGATGCGTTCGAAGTCGGCCCGGAAGTGCGCGAGGCGTTCGGCTGGGCGTCCGATGCCTGTTTCCGCGCCGGGCAGGGCGACCGTTTACAGGCCGATCTGTACCGGCTCGCCGCTGAACAGCTGCAGGCGGCCGGTGTGAAATCAATATCCGGTGGCGGCTTCTGTACCTTCTCCGACGCTGAACGCTTTTACTCGTACCGGCGCGCGTCGGTTACCGGGCGGCAGGTCAGCCTGATCTGGCGCAGCTGCTGACGGCTTATTTGCAGTTCTGTTCGATCAGTTTATTGGCCTTTTCAATTTCACGCTGGCGCTCATCATCCGTGAGCGGGCGGATTTCACCATCCGGCTGTTTAAAGCGGCGGGAAAAATTGGTGGTCACGCGCTCTTTGTAGTCCCGGGCACGCTGGCAGTTTTTCATTGCCTTTTCTTTATCAGCCTGTGTCTGCTGTTCTTTTTCAGCTTCAGGTTCAGCTTCAGGCTTTTCTTCATCTTCCGTCTGCCAGGACGGTAATTTGTAGCCTTCAACATTTTCTGCCGGACGTTGCACGTTTACATTGTAACGTTCTGCTTTCTGCGCATTGCCTTCCGGTGGCTGACTGCTGAAATGCGTCTGACCTTTGTCATCGACCCAGCGATAAATTTCTGCGGAAGCACTTGCTGAATAAAGTGAAACAAGCACAAAAGGCAGTAAATATGTGACGGATTTCAAATGTCTCATCCGTTGGCTCTCCGGGAATTAATTGTTCGCTCACGTTCATAAAAACCGCGCGATTTGTCAAGGATTGAAAAGGCATTTGAACTGGACATAAACCGCGAAAATGCTAGAATTACGCCGCTTTTGTCAGCAGGCACGCATCCACCAGTGTAACGCCTCTGGCAATGACAGCTTCGGGTACGGTTATCTCCGTCCCGGTTCAGACTCGGCGTCCTCGACCAGGCAACGAGCTTCTGATGAATAACTACAAGTTAATCATCCAGCCTGAGAGAGCCTTAATGTTGTTTCTGGCTCAATTCGTATTTGAAATTAGATACCCAAGCTCCAATGGTGGGGCATGTGAAAGAGGATAGTACGGTGGAATTACTTTCCGGCGGAGAAATGCTGGTTCGTGCACTGCATGAATCAGGTGTTGAATACATTTACGGCTACCCTGGTGGCTCCCTGCTGCACGTCTATGATGCTCTGTACCGTCAGAGTGCCGTAAAACATGTATTGGTCCGTCACGAGCAAGCTGCTGCTCACATGGCTGATGGCTACGCTCGTGCGACAGGTAAGCCGGGTGTGGTCATGGTGACCTCAGGCCCGGGTGCAACCAATACCATTACCGGTATTGCCACAGCCTTTACTGATTCGATTCCAATGGTCGTCATCTCTGGTCAGGTGATGAGCTATCTGGTGGGCGACGACGCCTTCCAGGAAACCGACATGCTGGGTGTATCACGTCCGATCGTGAAGCACAGCTTTGCTGTTACCCGTCCGGAAGATATTCCTGAGCTGGTGGCAAAAGCGTTCCATATTGCCAGCACCGGCCGCCCAGGCCCTGTGGTTATTGATATTCCGAAAGACATGACCATGCCGAATGAGCGCTATGAGTATGTCTATCCGAAAAAAGTGAAGCTGCGTTCTTACACGCCGCCTCAGCGTGGTCACTCCGGTCAGATCAAAAAAGCCGTTGAGTTGCTGCTGAAAGCCAAGCGCCCGATTATTTATTCCGGTGGTGGTGTGATTCTGGATGGCAGCTCTGACAAACTGCGTCAGCTGGTTGATCGTCTGAATGCGCCATGCACCAGCACCCTGATGGGTCTGGGTGCCTATCCGGGCACCGGTGAGCGCTTCCTCGGTATGCTCGGTATGCATGGCAGCTATGAAGCCAATATGACCATGCATCACGCCGATGTGATTATCGCCATTGGTGCGCGCTTCGATGACCGTGTAACCAACGCGACTGATAAATTCTGTCCGGATGCCAAGATCGTTCATATTGATATCGATCCGTCATCCATTTCCAAAACCATTGTCGCTGACGTGCCGATTGTTGGTCCGGTTGGTAATGTGCTGGATGAGATGACTGCACTGCTGGACGAATCCGGTGAAGAACCGGATGCGGAAGCACTGGAAGCCTGGTGGAAACAGATCAACGAATGGCGTCAGCGTCATGCGATGCGTTATGAGAAAAACGACAACGGTCTGATGAAACCACAGGAAGTGATCGAAGCCATGTGGGAAGCCACCAAAGGCGACGCATATGTTACTTCTGACGTAGGTCAGCACCAGATGTTTGCTGCTCAGTACTACAAGTTCGACAAGCCAAACCGCTGGATCAACTCCGGTGGTCTGGGCACCATGGGCTTCGGTTTCCCGGCGGCCATGGGCGTGAAAATGAATTTCCCGGACGAGATGGTCGTGTGCGTGACCGGTGAAGGTTCCATTCAGATGAATATTCAGGAGCTTTCCACCTGTCTGCAGTACGGCATTCCGGTAAAAATTCTGTGTCTGAACAATGGCTCACTGGGTATGGTGCGTCAGTGGCAGGACATGAACTATGAAGGCCGTCATTCCAGTTCTTACATGGAGTCTCTGCCTGATTTCGTTAAGCTGGTAGAAGCCTACGGCCATGTGGGTATCCGCGTGACCGAGCGTGATCAGCTGCCACAGGCGCTGGAAGATACCTTTGGTAAATATAACAACCGTCTTGTGTTCCTGGATGTTGCTGTTGATGAACACGAACACGTGTATCCGATGCAGGTTCCAACCGGTTCCATGCGCGATATGTGGCTGAGCAAGACGGAGCGTACCTGATCATGAGACACATTATTTCTATTCTGCTGGAAAACGAACCGGGTGCATTGTCACGGGTTGTTGGTCTGTTCGCTCAGCGCGGCTACAACATTGAAACCCTGACCGTTGCGCCAACGGAAGATAACACCCTGTCACGTCTGACCATGACCACTCATGGCGACGACCGTAAGATTGAACAGATTACCAAGCAGCTGAACAAGCTGATTGAAGTGGTAAAACTGGTTGATCTGTCGGAAGGTGCTCACATTGAACGCGAACTGATGCTGATCAAAGTGAAAGCCGTGGGCGCACAGCGTGCGGAAATCAAACGTACTGCGGATATTTTCCGTGGCCAGATCGTTGATGTATCGCCGAGTGTGTACACCATTCAGTTAACCGGTGCGACCGATAAACTGGAAGCTTTTATTGAAGCGATTGGTCCCGGCTGTGTGCTGGAAACCGTACGTTCAGGCGTATCCGGTATCTCCCGCGGTGAGAAAATTCTGAGCCTGTAATTACACAGGTACAGAAGAAAAAGCCCTCTTAATGAGGGCTTTTTTGTGCCTGGGGTTCTGCTGCCGGTAACTGCACCAATGGTGCCCGACAGAGTTATTCCTGTTCCGGATCGAGAAAGGCCAGCGATAAAAAACCGGCAAAGGCTCCGAGTAAGAAAATAAATTCAATGCTGCCGCTGGCGAGCATGATCAGCCCGGTAATAATCCAGCCGCTTTTCACCTGCTCCAGTCGTCGCCGGTAAAGCCGCGTGCGGGTCCAGTTCAGTTCCGGGTAATCTATCGGCAGACCATAAAAGCGGCGGATGCGATCCAGCACTGCAGGTTTGCTCTGCGGTCTGTTGGACGAATGATCTGGCGGTTCGGGTGGGGGATTCTGCATGGTCACCTCCTTTACTATCAGCGTAAAAGAGGATTTACCGCTTCGCTGAGTTAACAGCGAAAAAATCTAATAAACAGGTTGGGATATAAAATCAGGTTCTGAGTCAGAACAGGGCACTGAGTTGTATGCTGGCCTGGTATCACCGCGCCTTCTACAACCTCGCCTTGCACAACCGCACTCTTCACAACCGCACCAGCACCCCGGGAACAGAAACCGTGCCTGTTCACCGGGGCCGGATAATCGCTGAGTCAGATACGGTAAACCGACTTGGTCATTACTTTTGAAACGGCGGTCATCGCCAGTTTCACCGGCAATGGAAACTTATGGCCACCGGCACTCAGTGCTGTGGTCGCGTGTTTTGCCTCGTCTTCCAGCATCTGCAGCAGCACGGCTTTACTCTTTTCATCCTGCACCGGCAGGCTGGTCATGTGCTGGGTCAGATGTTTGCACACCAGGTCTTCGGTGGCAGCGACAAAACCCAGACTGACACGATCCGATACTTTACCGGCTGCAGCGCCAATGGCGAAAGACATGCCATAAAACAGCGGGTTGAGCAGGCTGGTGGAGCTGCCCAGCTCTTTTACCCGGTCTTCACACCACACCAGATGATCGATTTCTTCACGGGCGGCTTCTTCCATGGCTTCACGGACTTCCGGTAGCTTTGCCGTCAGCGCCTGACCCTGATACAGCGCCTGTGCGCAGACTTCGCCTGTGTGGTTAATGCGCATCAGGCCAGCAGCATGTTTGGCTTCTGCCTCGCTGAGTTCGTGATAATCACGGTTTTCGGCAGGGGAAGGGCGGTATTCCTGAGCTGCACCGGGAACCAGAGTACGCAGCGCCTGATCGGCGTTCTGGATCAGCTTGTCGAACAGCGAGTAGCGACGGGCCGGTGTTTTAGCAGCAGCGTGTTGAGTCATAGTAACCTCCGGAATTTGCTCCATTTTATGCTATATCGCCGGGCTCTGCATTGTTCAGATCAAGGCGCGTGGCGATGGATGTGTCTGCCTGCGGAACACTGTTACTATGACAGCAGAACAGGAGGATGTTATGCAGGACCTGAATGATCTTGAGTTATTGCTGGCGCGTAAAATTCCGTTGCTGCTGGTGGAAAGCCATGAAGAAAACCGTGCGCTGGAGCTGTTTACCCGGCTGGCGATTAAGCGCGGTCTGGCATTGCAGCAATGGACCCTGACCGACGGTCTGCGTCGCCTGGGGTTTGGTGAGGATGTCAGTAAAGGCGATACTCAGCAGCCCGCAGATGCGCTGCGTCTGCTACGTGAGCGGCCGGAAGGTGGCCTGTTTATTTTCTGCGATCTGCATCCGTTCCTCGAAGAACCTCTGGTGATCCGCCTGCTGAAAGACATCGCGCTGCAGCACGAACGGCAGGGCAAAACGCTGGTTCTGCTCAGTCATGAGCTCAAAGTGCCGGCGGAACTGCAGCGTCTGGCGGCGCGTTTCAGCCTGAAATTACCGGATTCCGGCCAGTTGATGGCGCTGGTGAAAGAGGAAGCGCAACGCTACGCCAGAGACTCAGGGCACAAGGTGAAAGCCGACGGTGAAACGCTGGAGCAGCTGGTGGCCAATCTGAAAGGTCTGACGTTCTCCGATGCGCGCCGCCTGATCCGTGGAGCCATCATCGACGATGGCGCTATCACTCAGGACGATGTTCCGGAAGTCAGCCGGGCGAAAATGTCATTGCTCGCCGAAGACGGCATTATCAGCTTTGAATACGATACCGCACGCTTTAACGAAGTGGCCGGGCTGACGGCGATGAAAGACTGGCTGGCTAAACGTCAGCAGGCATTTCTGACGGCTGAGCGGAAACTGCGGCCACGTGGTCTGCTACTGTTTGGTGTGCAGGGCAGTGGTAAAAGTCTGGCGGCCAAAGCGGTGGCGGGTTCCTGGGGGCTGCCATTGCTGCGGCTGGATTTTGCCACGCTGTATAACAAGTTTTTCGGTGAAACTGAGCGTAATCTGCGTGAAGCGCTGGCGCTTGCAGAGACGATGTCGCCCTGCATTCTGTGGATTGATGAGATCGAAAAGGGCTTAGGCACTGACAGTAATGATGCCGGCATCAGCCAGCGTATTCTTGGAACGCTGCTGACCTGGCTGAATGAACATGATGCACGGGTATTTGTGGTGGCGACGGCGAATAATATTCATCAGTTGCCACCGGAGCTGATCCGTAAGGGGCGGCTGGATGAACTCTTCTTTGTCGATCTGCCGGACAAGCAGGTGCGCAAAGAGATTCTCAGTATCCATATGCACAAAAGAGGTCTGGAGCCAGGACGTTTTGATCTGGAATTATTGGCCGACGCCAGTGAAGGATTCTCGGGTGCAGAACTGGAGCAGGCGGTGGTCTCCGGCTGGCATTCGGCCTCGGTGGCTGGTAACGACAGCGCGAGGGTCAGCACAGATACCCTGTTGCATGAAATTCAGCGCACGCGGCCACTGTCGGTGGTGATGGCTGAGCCCATGGCGGCGTTACGCGCCTGGGCACAGGAACGGGCAGTTAAAGCCGATTAATCGTCAACGTCATCTGCTGGTCTGCGGTAACGCAGTTCCAGCAATGCCTGACGCAGACGTTCACCACTGGCAGGTTTTGCAATCACCTGCTGAATGCCAACCTGACGGGCATCGTCAGCGACGGCGCTGGTGCTCAGACCGGTCAGCATCAGGCGGGCAGGTTTGGGCGTAATATCGGCATCGTTTTCAATGCGTTCGGCCAGCTGCAGTCCATTCATCACCGGCATGTCGTGATCAATCACAATGACGTCAAAAGGTTGGCCGATATTGATCTGATTACGCAGCATGGCCAGCGCTTCTTTACCACTGTAAGTGGATTCCGGACGCATGCCCCAGCGGCGTACCTGTTTTTCAATCACACTGCGCAATGACGCGTTATCGTCCACCACCAGAATCCGCAGCCCGATGAGGCTTTCATCGCGCGGCATTGTGCGTTCGGTGTAAGTGGCGCTCATCGGTACACACAAGGTCAGCGAGGCCCCCTGGCCGGTCATGCTTTCCACCGCCAGCTGCGAGCCGGTCAGTTCAATCAGTTGGCGCGTCAGCAGCAGATTCCACGGGTCGCCATCGGAGGTCGGGGTGGTATTTTTCTGCTGCAGAATACGGAAGGCGTGCTTCAGTTCTTCTGGTTTAACCAGCGTATTACTTAATTGCAGCTGAATGCGCACACCGCTGGCGATGTTGTCAGCGTAAGGGCTGGCGTGCAGCGCAAGTTCGCCATATTCCGTGTAGGCCAGAGCGTGACTGACCAGATTATGCAGCATGGTCTGCAGGCGGCTGCTGTCACCGCGGAACTGTTCGGGCAGATCATCAGCGATGTCCATTACCAGCTCCACCTGTTTACGCGTGGCCTCCTGCTGGAAATGCGCCATCACCTGAGTCAGCACCATGGACAGATTAAACGGACGCTTTTCCAGCTCCAGTGTGCGGTTGCGCAGTCGTGCCAGATCTGAAATTTCGTTGGCGATGTGCAGCAGGTCACGGCCGGCAAGCGTTATAGTTTCTGAAAACTCCCGCTGGGCTGCGCTTAACGGGGTATCACTGAGCAGCTCGTTCATACCGATCACGCCATTGATCGGCGTGCGCAGTTCATGGCTGATCTGGGACAGCAGAGATAATGGCAGACCTGGCTGGCTTTGCTTGCGTCGCTCTTCAATGGGTTCTTTCAGGCATTCCATGGTGGCCATCACCAGACTGCCAATAATCACGAATGGCAGGGTCAGAGGGGCCCAGGCCGTAAAGGTATCGAGGGACAGGAAGTTATAGGTACTGAGGACGGCAATCAGCACACCGAAACCGACGACAACAGCGCCAATCAGTACGCGGCGCTGCGCCACCGGATAAGCAGAGCGGCCGAGCGCCATCGCCAGCGCCAGCAGGAACAGGTTGATAGCGACCTCAGAGGCCACGATAAGCATGGCGGCCGGGGTGAAAAATATCAGGGTAATGGCCAGCACAGGAATATGGATCAGTGCCAGAATCAGCAGCCAGCGTTTCAGCAGTGCTGCATACCTGTCCTGCCACTCGAGCTGGCGTGCGGCCAGTGTGTGGAAGACTACGGACAGCGCCAGAGCAATTTCGCCGATCAGGTTAGCTGCAGACGGTGATAAATCCGTAAGCAGCGGCAGTACGCCCATCCAGGCCGGCTGATAAATGGCTACTGTCAGGCAGTAGCCGGCAGAAGCCGCGGCAAACAGCAGACGACGGCGTTTGAAAATAAAAATAAACCACGCCAGCGTCGCCAGAATCCAGCCCATGCTGACACCCTGAATGGTGAACATGCGCTGCTCGTTCGACAGAAAGCGGTCGAGACTCAGAAGGTGCAGATCGGTGCTGAGGATGCCGTTGGCATGAATCCGGATCAAAAAGCTGCGTGTGCTTTGCGCAGGGATGGTCAGCTCAACCGGATGTGTCTGCAGGAAACCGCCACGCAGGGCGCGGGCCTGATCTTCCTGACGGATCTTGAGATAACTGTCACCGGCAGAAATATCGTAAAAATCTATGGTGTCCAGTTCGTTGCCGGACAGGGTCAGGACGACACGGCGCTCATGGCCGTAGGGGTTACTGAGACTGAAGCGCAGCCAGTAAGCGGAGTCGGTAATACCGAATTTGAGTGCCTGAGCGTGGCTGGGGGTAAAGCGCAGTTGCTGCTCGCGGGTCAGGACTGTGGTGATATCAAGTTCACCGGTCGCATCTTCCAGAACAGAAACATAAGGGGTGATGGAGTAGTCGAACGATGTGTCGGGCAACAGCACCGGGTTGTTGGCAAAAGCCCTGAGGCTGAGCAACATGAGGCAACCAAATACCAGCAGGTATGCCTTTCTCCCCGATTTCATTGTGCCGTTCCCCTTCACATCATGTTCTGATCTGATCCCAGGGATCAGTTGCCTTGTTCGCGCTCTATTGCACGATACCCTATGTCGGAGCGGCAGAACATGCCTTTCCAGCTGACCTGTTTCACAAGTTCATAGGCCTGGGCCTGAGCTTCGCTGACACTGTTGCCAAGGGCTGTGGCGCAGAGTACGCGACCGCCGGCAGTCACTACCTGACCTTCAGAGTTCAGTTGGGTGCCTGCGTGAAATATTTTGCGGTCAGTGCCGTCATTGTCCGGCAGGAAAATAACGTCGCCTTTGGCGTAATCAGCAGGGTAACCACCGGCAGCCAGTACCACACCCAGAGAAGCGCGTGGATCCCACTGAGTGGTTTCGCTGTCGAGTTTACCTTCCAGTGCTGCCAGGCAGTGTGCCACCAGGTCAGACTGCATGCGCAGCATAATTGGCTGAGTTTCCGGGTCACCGAAACGGCAGTTGTACTCGATCACTTTTGGCGCACCGCTTGCGTCGATCATCAGACCGGCATACAGGAAACCTGTGTAATCGTTGCCTTCGGCAGCCATGCCTTCAACGGTCGGGTAAATCACTTCGCGCATAATGCGGTCATGAATTTCCTGAGTGACCACAGGGGCAGGGGAGTAGGCACCCATACCACCGGTATTAGGACCTGTGTCTTTATCGCCGACACGTTTGTGATCCTGGCTGGTGGCCATTGGCAGCACGTTTTTGCCATCCACCATCACGATGAAAGAGGCTTCTTCACCGGTGAGGAATTCCTCAATCACCACTCGACAGCCAGCTTCACCGAAAGCGTTGCCGGAAAGCATGTATTTTACTGCGTCCTCAGCCTGCTCGAGAGTTTCAGCGACGATCACGCCTTTACCGGCAGCCAGACCGTCGGCTTTCACCACGATCGGTGCACCTTTCTCCTGCAGGTAAGCCAATGCCGGTTCAACTTCGGTAAAGTTCTGATATTCCGCGGTCGGGATTTTCTGACGGGCAAGGAAATCCTTGGTAAAGGCTTTGGAACCTTCCAGCTGAGCTGCGCCTTTGGATGGACCGAAAATTTTCAGGCCGGCCGCTTCAAACTGATTCACCACACCACCTACAAGCGGTGCTTCCGGACCAACGATGGTCAGGCCGATGCTGTTGTCTTCGGCGAATTTCTGCAGGCCGTCGAAATCCATGACATCAATATCGACGTTTTCCAGACCGTCTTCGATGGCGGTACCGGCGTTGCCGGGGGCAACGAATACTTTATCAACCAGCGGAGATTGGAGAGCTTTCCAGGCCAAAGCGTGCTCACGCCCGCCAGAACCAATTACCAGTATCTTCATAGTTAGCGTTTCCTGTTGCCGGGTCTTAAATCCGCCAGCACGGCGTTATAAATTTCGTCAAAATGCTCACTTAGCGCACTAAGCTCCGCTTTTTCCTCAATTTATGCCTTGTTCTGACAAATTTAATCTCCCGGTTCTGGCCAGGCCGATAGTAATTGCCTGACTGCATTAAATTTATTTTTACTTAAACGCCCGGTGGCGTCTTTCGCGCCAGAGAGCAGTTTTGCTTACAGCGCCCCGGAGTTTTTTCGCGTACGAAAGCGTTATGCCTTCAACGCCCCGGAGTTTTTTCGCGTACGAAAGCGTTATGCCTTCAACGCCCCGGAGCGTCGTGAGCGAAGGTCTGGCCAGGCAAAAATTCCTGAGGGAGCGGAGTGTAGTTAACCTACATGAGCATCCCGAAGGAATTTTTAACACCGCCAGACCGAGCGCAACAGCTCCGACCGTTATCAGTGGCGGAAATGACGCATACCAGTGAACACCATTGCTATTCCTGCTTCATCGGCGGCAGCAATCACTTCCTCATCACGGATCGAACCACCCGGCTGAATAATGGCTTTAATGCCATTGGCCGCAGCGTTGTCGATACCATCACGGAACGGGAAGAAAGCATCAGATGCCATTACCGCACCTTCAACGGCCAGACCAGCATGCTCCGCTTTAATGGCAGCGATACGGGCTGAGTTCACACGGCTCATCTGACCGGCGCCAACGCCGACAGTCTGACGGTTTTTGGCGTACACAATGGCGTTGGATTTTACGAACTTGGCCACTTTCCAGGCGAAAATGAGATCGTGAATTTCCTGTTCAGTCGGTGCACGTTTGGTGACGACCTGCAGATCGTCCACTGTGATCATACCGTTGTCGCGGTCCTGAACCAGCAGGCCGCCATTGACGCGCTTGTAGTCGAAACCGGCAGCACGTTCAGCAGGCCACTGACCACAGGCCAGCAGACGCACGTTTTTCTTGGCTTCCACAACAGCCGCGGCTTCCGCGGTAACCGTTGGTGCGATAATCACTTCAACAAACTGGCGGTCAACGATGGCCTGTGCAGTTTCGGCGTCCAGTTCACGGTTGAAGGCGATGATGCCGCCGAAAGCGGATTCGGTATCAGTTTCGAAGGCCAGATCGTAGGCTTTACGAATGCCGCCGTCTTCTTCAGGAACCACGGCGACACCACATGGATTAGCGTGCTTGACGATCACACAGGCAGGTTTTACGAAAGACTTCACACATTCCAGCGCAGCGTCAGTGTCGGCAACGTTGTTGTACGACAGTTCTTTGCCCTGCAGCTGTTTAGCGGTGGCGATGGATGCTTCAGCCGGGTTTGCTTCCACGTAGAAAGCCGCTTTCTGATGCGGGTTTTCACCGTAACGCATGTCCTGCGCTTTGATAAACTGGCTGTTGAATGTCTGTGGGAACTCCAGGCGATTATCAGTGCTCAGGGTTTCTGCAGACTGATCAATGGTGCCCAGGTAGTTGGCGATCATACCGTCGTAAGCAGAGGTATGTTCGAACGCTTTCAGTGCCAGGTTAAAGCGGGTTTTGTACTGCAGGCCGTTATGGGCTTTCAGATCCTCCAGCACCATGCTGTAGTCTGCGGTATTGACCACGATACCAACATAAGCGTGGTTCTTGGCCGCCGAGCGCACCATGGTTGGACCACCGATGTCGATGTTTTCAATGGCCAGTGGCAGGTGACAGTCTGGTTTGGCAACGGTCGCAGCAAACGGGTAGAGGTTTACCACTACCAGATCGATCGGGTTAATGCCGTGTTCGTTCATCACGTCATCATCCTGACCACGACGACCCAGAACACCACCGTGAATTTTCGGGTGCAGGGTTTTTACACGACCATCCATCATTTCCGGGAAGCCGGTGTAATCAGAGACTTCAATGGCCGGAATCTGGTTGTCGATCAGCAGTTTGTAGGTGCCGCCGGTGGACAGAATTTCCACGCCTGCTGCGTGCAGGGACTGGGCAAATTCTACAATGCCGTTTTTGTCGGACACACTGATCAGGGCACGGCGCACTGGCGTGATGTCGGCTGGAGTTTCGTTTGCTGGAATAAAGTTGCTCATATGGTCAGATTTTTAAGTGTATTTAAAAAGAAAAAGCGGCACACGGCCGCTGTTAATTCTGTCGTTACTTACAGCATTCCATACTGCTTGAGTTTTTTGCGCAGGGTACCGCGGTTGAGACCGAGTACCACGGAGGCTTTGGTCTGGTTGTCGCGGGTGTACTTCATGACGGTTTCCAGAAGCGGTGCTTCTACTTCTGACAGAACCATGTCATAAAGATCAACGACCGGCTGCCCGTCCAGGTGGTCAAAGTAGTTCTGGAGAGCCTTTTCTACGCTGTCGCGCAGAGTTTGGGTCGGCTCGGATGGGGCGCGCAGATTGTGCTGCATGTCTGCTGAATCGGTCACTGTGTCAACCTTCCTTCTTTCTGTTGCTTCGCTGTTCAATGTATCGGTGTTCATCGTAAAAATCCCTCTTGCTGTCTGCTCCTGTGGTCGTACCCGCTGAAAAGTCAGTGCAGATACGAACCAAACCACTGCTGAACGGCCTCGACCTGTTCAGCTGCGCTTTGCAGCCCGTTGAAGCGGCTGCGGAATTCATTGCTGTCCTGCTGACGCTGCAGGTACCAGCTGACGTGTTTGCGGGCGATGCGGACACCCAGATACTCACCGTAGAAGTCGTGCAGATCCTGCAGGTGGTTAAGCAGGATCTGTTCGGTTTCTGCCAGCGGTGGTGAAGGTAACTCTTCACCGGTGCTGAGGTAGTGGGCGACTTCGCGGAAGATCCACGGCTGCCCCTGAGCGGCACGGCCGATTAATACGCCGTCTGCTCCTGTGTAATGCAGCACTTCGGCTGCCTTGCGTGCGCTGGTGATATCGCCGTTGGCGAACACCGGAATGCTGACGCTGTTTTTGATGGTACGGATCGTGTCGTATTCCACCGTATTTTTGTATCCGCAGGCACGGGTGCGTCCGTGAACCGCCAGCGATACGATGCCGGCATCTTCGGCGATGCGGGCAATGGTCGGGCCGTTTTTATGATCCGGGTCCCAGCCAGTCCTTATTTTCAGAGATACCGGAACATCCACGGCACCTACGACGGCCTGTAATATATCTTTCACCAGACCTTCATCTTTCATTAACGCTGAGCCTGCAGCTTTGTTGCAGACTTTTTTCGCCGGGCAGCCCATGTTGATGTCAATGATCTGGGCACCGTTGGCGACGTTAAATGCAGCACCTTCGGCCAGCGTCTGCGGATCACCGCCGACGATCTGGACGGCAATGGGCTCAGGTTCACCATCATGGTTCAGGCGCAACTGCGACTTGCGGGTGTTACGCAGGTCGGCATTGGCTGAGACCATTTCGCCAACCACCAGGCCGGCACCAAGACGACGGCACAACTGGCGGAACGGACGGTCGGTGACCCCTGCCATCGGCGCCAGAACTACGGGATTAGGTAGTGTGTACGGACCGATTGAAGGCATTATCTGCTGATCAAAAAATGTGCTGGAAAAGTCGCGGTATGATACTCATAACCCCCCTGTGAATAAAGAGGGTTATTTGCTGTTTCAGTGAATTCTGTGGCTTGATTTGCCGCTTGTTTTCTGCATCAGGCCGGCATTGCTGCCGGCTTACTGATTCGCCTGCAGGCTGATGGAATAACTGACGGCTTCCGGACCCGGATCAACCAGCTCCAGGGCAATATGCACCGGGGTCTGCACCGGCATGTCGTTTTCGCCTGACAACTCTCCGGAAAGATACTGCGCCGGGGTGAAACGGCGACTGGCGACCATGTTGTCGTTGAGATCGCGGAACATCAGCGTGATATCCGGGAACGGCTGCTCATAGTCAGCTTTGTTGAGCAACAGGGCATCCACCACCAGAGCGCGCTGCAGTGTCGGGTGTGAACGCACGACCAGATTCTGTGTGGTCATGTCGCGGATGTTCTGTACCTTCGGCAACTGACAGCCGGCCAGTTCACAGGCTTTGGCGTACCACGGCCGCCACTGCGGCGTGCGTGACCATTCGTCGAAATTAAAATAGAAGGTCTGTGCTGCTGCCACTATCAGCATCAGCAGAATACCGCTTAACCAGCCCCAGGGGATTCTGCGGCGCGTGCGTTCGCCGAGATCGAGTGGCTCGTCCTGGACTGCAACATTAATCGGTGCATTGTTCGGTGGCAGCTCGATGGACAGTTCTTCGGATGGAATATCCAGATCACCGTTCAGTGCAAAGGCTTCATCATGGTGTTCGTCTTCATCCATGAACCCCTGAAAATCGTCGTCTTCCGGTGGTGGCAGATCGTAATTGAAGTCGTCAGCACCATCCAGGCTGATTTTGCTGGTGTCGACGCTGTTGTCGTCGTCTTCCAGCAGCGCATTGGCCCAGGACTCATCAGCATCCGGCGCTTTGCCATAGTTATCATCCCCACCGCCGCCGATGAAATCGAGCGTATCGCGGTCAGCGTTGCGGACATTGAAAATTGATTCGTCAAGTTCCAGATCATCCCGTGGTTTGGGTCGTGAGCGGTGCTCCGGTGTGCGCAGGTTGAAGTCGGTGAAGGGGTCGTCAGCCAGACGTTCCGGAATAGGATCGTCTTCCATATCATCGTGGATCAGACCGAAATCGTCGTCATCGGCGGTACTGGCTTCAGCTTTTGCCGGCGTCACAGCGGGCTTAACAGGCCTGGCTTCCGCTTTGCTGACTTCCGGCTTGAGAGGGGGGCTCTTGACAGGGGTGCTCTGAGGCTGTTCTGCTTTTTCTGTCCGTGCAGCGGCCACCACAGGTTTGGCTGCCTGTGGATTATCAATAAAGTGTTCTGCGGCCTTGAAGACCTGCAGACAGGAACCGCAGCGTACCATGCCTTTGGCAACACTGAGATGCTCGTCGCGTACGCGAAAGCTGGTCTGACAGTGTGGGCAGCGGGTAACGTGAACAGCCATGTTATTCCCTCAACGTTTAATCCCGGTAAGGACAACCCAATCGTCCTGTTGTTCCGGTGGATTCATATCAAACCACTGGCTATAAGCGGCTGATACTTCCTGTGCCTGCTCTGCCAGCAGACCTGACAGGGCGAGCTTGCCGCCACTGCGGGTCAGCGATGCAATGTGTTCGCCCAGTGACACCAGAGGCCCGGCAAGAATATTGGCGACCGTGATGTCGGCCTCAATCTGCGGGGTGTCTTTGGGCAGATATATTTCATAACGGCTGTCATCCACGCCATTACGACCGGCATTATCTCGCGTTGCGGTCAGCGCCTGCGGATCAATGTCGGTACCAACCATGTGGCGCGCACCAAGCAGCAGGGCAGCAATGCCGAGAATACCGGAACCACAGCCATAGTCGACGACCAGTTCGCCGCCTTCTACTTCACGATCGAGGTATTTGAGGCACAGTGCGGTGGTCGGATGGGTGCCGGTACCGAAGGCCAGTCCCGGATCCAGCATCAGGTTCACAGCGTCTTTCTGCGGTGGCTCACGCCAGCTCGGACAAACCCAGAGACGCTGGCCGAACGGCATCGGGTGGTAATCATCCATCCAGGCCCGTACCCAGTCTTTGTCTTCCACCAGTTCGGTTTTATGCAGCGGCAGTTCACTGCCACCTTCCGCACCGTAACAAATGCGGATCTGCTCCAGCAGTTCGTCACTGTTGCGGCTGGCTTCGAACAGGCCAATGACTTCTGTGTTGTCCCAGATCGGGGTCGTACCCAGCTCGGGTTCCAGAATCGGCTGGTCAGCATCATCCTGCAACGTGACCGACAGGGCGCCGGCGCCGAGTAAGGCATTTTCAACCGCTTCTACCTGCGAGCGGTCAGCATGAAAACGAACCTGCATCCAGGACATCAGTGGTGTACTCCCTGCTGTTTGCCAATATGGGCAATGGCGGCCTGCAGTGCCAGCTCGTAGCCCTGAGTGCCCAGACCGGCGATAACGCCCACGGCGATGTCGCTCAGATAGGAATGGTGGCGGAAGCTTTCACGGGCATGCACATTGGAGATGTGAATCTCGATAAACGGGATGGCGACACCGGCCAGTGCGTCACGCAGGGCAACACTGGTGTGGGTGAACGCGGCAGGGTTAATGATGATAAATGCAGTGTCATCATCGCGCGCGGCATGGATACGGTCGATTAACGCGTGCTCGGCATTGCTCTGGAACTGCTCAAGATCAAATCCGGCCTTTTCAGCCGCTTTGCTCAGCTGTTGTTCGATATCCGCCAGCGTCGTGCTGCCGTAGATGTGTGGTTCCCGGGTGCCCAACAAATTAAGGTTTGGGCCCTGAAGTACCAGAATACTCGCCATTGCGTCAGTTCCTGCTTTGAAGAGTGGGCCAGAAATTGCCCTGAAAGCCCGCGAGTTTGCCGAAAAAGCCCGCTATCGTCCAGCTTTCCGCCGTATTCTGCCGGGATGAAGGCTTATTTATGTGAACTGGCAGTGCATACCTGGTTGCGGCCGCTGTCTTTGGCGCGGTAGAGGGCTTTGTCGGCTTCGGCAATCAGCTCACTGACGCTTTGCCCCTGCCATTCACTGACACCACAGGAGAAGGTGATGTTCAGATCCTGCTGATCGTGGGTCAGGCAGGAGAAATTTTTGCGGATTTTATCCATCACAGCTGCCGCCTGTTCAAGGTCGGCATCGACCAGTACGACGGCAAATTCTTCGCCACCATAGCGGCCGATAGGGTCACTTTTGCGCAGGCTCTGGCGCAGAAACAGCGACAGATTGCGGATCACGTTGTCCCCCACCGGATGGCCATACTGGTCGTTCACCTGTTTGAAGTGATCGATATCGATCATGGCGAAACTGACCGGGGTCTGTCCGTCTGCTGCGCTGATGGCCTGTTGCAGTGCTTCCTGCAGATGGGTGTGATTTAACAGTCCGGTGAGACTGTCGCGGGCGATCAGTTGCTGCAGCTGACGGGCACGGTCCACGCGGTTTCTGATGGTGGTAACCAGGTGCGCCGGACTGACCGGTTTGGTCAGGAAGTCGTCACCGCCTTCTGCCATGGCCGCCAGTTGCCGGTCACGGTCTTCTTCACCGGAGACGTAAATAATCGGCAGGTGAAAGTATTCCGGTTGCTGGCGGATGATGCGCGCCAGTTCCATGCCGTTGCAATCGGGCATATACATGTCCATCAGTACGATGTCTGGCACGAAGTCATGCAGAACCTCAAGCAGTTGCAGAGGTTCATTCACTACTCTGGTGATCATGCCGGCCTTATTAAGAATGTTCTGAGCATGCACACTCTGTGTCCGCGAATCATCCACCACCAGAACCTTCTGCGGCTGTGGTGGCGTACAGTCCAGCCTGGTTTCCAGCTTGCTGATCAGGGCATGCACGTTGGTTTCATTCATAAATGCAATGCTGCCGCTGCGCTGCGCCTGAATCTGTTCTTTCAGACTGGGAGGGGTTCCGGCCCAGGTGAATATAACCGGCAGAGGCGTTTCCCGTTGTTGCTGTATCTGAGCCGCTATCTCCAGTCCCATACCTTCACGGCCAAAATTATGATCCAGCACGATGGCGGCCGGATGGCGTTGCTGCAGGCTGCTGACCAGGTCCTGCGGTGTGCGCTGTAATTCGGGGCGGAAGCTGAAGTACTGCATCTGTTCGGCCAGTACAACGGCCTGATCGGTATTCTGCAGGGCGATATAAATGGGTTTTTTCTGTGGAATAAGAGCGGTGGCATCCGGACTGTCAGTATGCCGCAGGGCGGTTTGGCTGAGATTCTGAATAATGCGGTTAATGGTCTGCAGCTGGGTATTGTCGGCGCATTCGCCGGGGGCAATGTGCATCAATAACTGCAGCAGGTCTTTGCCCAGCTGCTGATGTCTGGTGGCGCCAAAGCGCCCGGCGTAGCGGATCAGTTTATCGACACTGAGACTGAGTTCAGTCAGAGCGTCCTTTTGCCAGTTGCGTTGCGGCAGCTGCCGCCACAGATCAATGATCTGCCGGACCTGATGAATTACCCGGTGGGAGAAGTGTTGTTTCATACGGTCAGCCGCGGACTGGCTTTCAGACATATGCGTCAATTCTCAATAGTGGTGGTGTAAGCGTAGCAATGAACCGCACTTTCTGCTGATTGAGCAGCAATCAGACAGGCAATGAGGCCGTTGTTTCTTTTGTCATTTTATTTGCGCCTGCGGTTAGAGAGATCGCAGTCTGCTGTCTACGCTTAAGGCATGTCATTTTCCGGTTTTTCCCGCTGATGGGCTCAAGGACTGGCAGTCGTGCGCAGACATGGCTGCAGAAAACACTGCTGCTGCTTTCTTTTTTGCTGTTTGTTCGGGCAGGTCTGGTGGCGGACGCAGAACGCTGGGTGCCGGATTCGCTGATTGAGTCGGCTTATCGCGACTACGGTGACAAGGCCGGTGATCTGATTAAGGACTGGCGCACTGCGCTGCACCGGCTCAGCGATGAGGACGAACAAAAAAAGCTCGCCGGCGTGAACCGCTTTATCAACAAAGCCATTCCTTATGTGTCCGATGCCGAACATTGGGGGCAGGATGATTACTGGGCGACGCCTTACGAAGCCATGGTGACCCGTGGCGGTGATTGCGAGGACTATGTGATCGCCAAGTACTATTCCCTGCGTCAGCTGGGGGTCGACACAGAAAAGCTGCGCATCACCTATGTTAAAGCCCTTCGCCTGAATCAGGCGCATATGGTGTTGACCTATTTCCCCGAACCGGATGCAATCCCTCTGGTACTGGATAACCTGACCGGCAAAATTCTGTACGCCAATGAACGGCTGGATCTGGCGCCGGTGTACAGTTTTAATGGTGATGGCATGTGGCTGGAGCGGATGAAAGGTCAGGGCATCCGCATGGGGAATCCGAATAAGCTGGACCTGTGGACGGATCTGCGGGTCCGTATGAATGAACTTGGTATGGACCTGTAACCCGGAATGATTTTATGAAAAGGATGCCGTCATGACACTGCGACAACAGTTTTCTCTGCTGACCGGATTACTGGTAGTGATTCTGCTGGCCGGCAGTCTGGTGCTGACCATCAGCAATGGCCGTGATTATTTCCAGCAGCAGCTGAACGCCCGGGCTTACGATGCTGCTACTTCATTGGCGCTGTCGATGTCACAGATGCAGGAGCAGGATACGGTTCAGCTCAGTCGTCTGATTGATGTGCTGTTTGATCGCGGATTTTTCTCCGCCATTGAATTTCACCCGGTGAAGGGCGATGTGCTGCACCGCCGCAGCCGTGAAGCGCTGACCTCTCAGCCTGCACCTTCATGGTTTATGGGCGCCGTTACCTTTGATATGACCGCGGCTGAGGCCGATGTCACCCGCGGCTGGCAGCGCCTTGGCACGGTTATCGTCACCAGTCATACCGACTTCGCCTATCGCGATCTGTGGGCCATGGTGCGCAGTGAATTAATCTGGTTTGCCTGGGTGCTTGTCGTTTCTCTCGCACTGCTGCACCTGTTACTAAACTGGCTTTTCCGTCCGGTGTTACTGGTGGAGAAACAGGCGCTGGCGATTTGTGAGCGTGAGTGGCAGGTTCAGGAGGATATCCCCCGTCCGCGGGAGTTGCGCCGTATGGTGCTGGCGATGAATAAAATGGTGCTCAAACTGCAGAGTATTTTCTCTGAGCAGTCAGCCATGACGGAGCAGCTGCGCGAAGAATCCTTCCACGATAGTCTCACCGGGGTACTGAACCGGCGTGGTTTTGATGAGCGTATTGCGCATATTCTGCAGCGTGAAGAAGACCACAGTGGTCTGCTGATTCTGCTGCAACTTGAAGGGCTGGCCGAGGTTAACCGCGATGATGGCCGCCAGGCCGCAGACGAACTGCTGTCGCTGCTCGGGGAGCAGCTGCGTGACATTACTGCGGTGTCGGCTCAGGCATTTTCCGGGCGTCGTTCCGGCAGTGATTTCGCCCTGTATCTGCCCTGTTCTGACAGCCTGCAGGCGGAAGGTCTGTTACAGCAGATTCATGGGCAGCTGATCACCGGTGTGTTGAACCAGCGCTATGGTCTGGTGTTCCATCTGGGCGCGGTTTTTCTACAGAGTGAACGCGATGATCCTTCCCATGCACTGAGCTGTGCTGATGCGGCACTGCGTCAGGCTCAGCGGCATCCGGAAAGTACCGCGCAACTGTATGACGGCAGCAATTCAGATAAAGAGTGGAGCGCCGGTGAATGGCGTCAGCTGTTGACCGAGGCTCTGGCGGCCGATGGCCTGTCACTGCAGTTTATGCCGGTGCTGAGTGGCGACCACGGCAGCGTTCTGCAGTATGAAGTGTTCAGTCGCCTGAGCTGGCAGGGGGAGGTGATATCCGCTGCCCGTTTCTGGCCCATGGTTGAACAGCATCATCTGGCTGCGCGTTACGATCTGGCGATTATTGCGCGGGTAGTGCGCATGCTGGTCAAAACACCACCGAAATCCGGTGTACGTTATTGTGTGAATATTTCTGCAGCATCAGTACTCGATGATGAATTTCACCTGCAGCTGCGTGGCCTGCTGACGGAAGCTCCGGAACTGGCCGGCTACCTCGCCATTGAGATTGCTGAACCTGCACTGGGCGGGGCGGAGGCAGCGCTTGCCCGTATGGCAACAGTGCTGCGCACCTTTGGTGTGGCGATTGGTGTCGATCAGGTGGGAACCGGCAGCATGGCGTTTGCTTACTTACAGCGTTTGCCACTGGATTACATCCGCATTGATGGCAGCTTTAACCGGGGTCTGCATAAAGCTCAGGACCGGCGCTTCTTTATTCAGTCGATGGTGCAGATTGCCCACAATCTGGATCTGGCCGTACTGGGCGAAGGGGTGGAAGAGAGCGAAGATGTTCAGGTACTGCGTCAGACCGGCGTCGATGGTATGAGCGGCTACTATTTCTGCCGTCCGATCGCATCCCTGGCGGATGCACATCAATGGTCACAGCCGACAGACGAGGGTTGACGGACGAGGGGTGATAGACGAGGGATAACCAACAAGAGGCGACGGCATCGGTAGCGATTATTTCTGGCGCTTGATCGCGTTGTTGGCTGATGCACATCAATGGTTACAGCAGATGACCTGATTGTGCGGCATTCTGTCGCTATCCCCGGCCAAAAGCGCAGGTAGAATCCGGTGGATCAGATAAATAACAAACAGAATACGGAATAAAACCATGATCAGATCCCGACGTTTTTCTTTGCTCAGTCTGTGTACCGGCACGTTGCTGTCATCGTTGGCCTGTGCTGATGTTGCTGCAGATGTTGTTGTTGACGGCGCTTATGTGCGTGAGCCAGTGCCAGGACGCAATATGAGTGCGGCCTTTATGCAGATTAAAAACACCGGAACTGAGGATAAAACGCTGGTCAGTGCCTCTGCGCCATGGACTGAACGGATCGAAATTCATACTCATATTCATGAAAACGGCATGATGAAAATGCGCCAGATTCAGTCGTTACCCGTACCGGCCGGCGAGACAGTCGTGCTGCAACCTATGGGTCTGCACCTGATGCTGTTTGGACTGCAGCAGCCACTGGCGCAGGAATTACCGCTCACTCTGTGTTTTGCTGGCGGCGATTGTGTTGATACGACCGCTGTACTGCGTACACCAGATCACTGATTTCGCGCAGGCATTTTTGCTAAACTGTCGCTGGACGGAAAAGACAGGCAACGCTATTGTGCTGCCTGTTTTTTTATATGGATATTAGGTATGGCCGCCTCCAGCCTGTTGGCACTGATTGATGATATAGCGTCGGTTCTCGACGACGTTGCTGCGATGTCGAAAATGGCAGCAAAAAAAACCACCGGTGTACTCGGTGATGATCTTGCTCTGAATGCACAGCAGGTATCCGGCATTCGCGCCGAACGTGAACTGCCCGTGGTGTGGGCAGTAACCAAAGGTTCGCTGAAAAATAAGCTGATTCTGGTGCCTGCCGCTCTGCTGATCAGTGCCTTTCTGCCACAGGCCATTATGATTCTGCTGATGATTGGTGGTGCTTATCTGTGTTTTGAAGGGGCAGAAAAGGTTTTACACACCCTGTTCCATGCTAAAGCGGAAAAGGATGAAAAGCGTCAGCTGAAAGCGGCGCTGGAGAAATCTCCGCAGGATTTAATGGCCTTTGAAAAAGAAAAAATCCGTGGTGCGGTAAGAACCGATTTTATTCTGTCCGCCGAAATTATTATAATCACGCTGGGCTCGGTAGCAGAAGCCGATCTGCTCACCCGTATTATTGTGGTCGCGCTGCTGGCGCTGGCATTTACCTTTGGGGTTTACGGTATTGTCGCCGCCATCGTAAAAATGGACGATGCGGGTTTGTGGCTTTCCGAGCGGGAAGGTGACGGGGCGGGTGCGCAACGACTGATCGGACGCTTATTACTCGGTGCTGCACCTAAGCTGATGAAGCTGCTGGCCATCGTTGGCACCATCGCCATGTTTCTGGTGGGGGGCGGTATTCTGATGCACGGAATTCCGGCGCTGGAGCATCTGAATCATGCTATGACCGAAGCGTTTGTTCACGGCAGTGGCAGCTGGCTTGCAGCGTTGGGCGAGAGCGTATTACCTGTGCTGTTTAATATGATCGCCGGTGGTCTGGCCGGACTGGCGCTGGTGGCGATTGTATCTGTGGGCAGTAAACTGATGGGAAAAGCCAAATCGTCCTGATCTGCTGTCTCTTGTGCGCAGGATGGCCTGAGTTTCAGACAATAAAAAGGCCTGCTTTCAGCAGGCCTTTTTGCGTCCGGGGCGGGATCAGCTGTCCCAGGGTTTTTTATCTTCCCATTCTTCTGACATCATCTCTTCCTGCACGGATTTCCCCGGAATAGCGTGGCCGCCACTGGCCCATTCACCGAGATCAATGAGTTTGCAGCGTTCACTGCAAAAGGGACGGTATTTGTTTTCCGGCTTCCATTCGACGTCTTTCTGGCAGGTCGGGCATTGTACTTTCATAAGCGATATTTAACTGTCGGCTGCGTATTTCAGATAGGAATGGTGCAGTGTATCTAACTGAGCGTAAAGATGCTGCAGGTCGCCGCTGTTGTCAGCGATATCATCCGCCAGCTGGCGTTTTTGTTCGGCTGGCATCTGCGCCTGAATAATGCGGCGTATCTGCTCTTCGTTGTTGTTGTCGCGCGAGCAGGCACGTTTGAGCTGCAGCTCTACCGGAACGTCAATCAGCAGGGATCGTTGTGTCAGCGCGTGCTGGGAAGATTCAAACAACAGGGGAGAAACCAGAACAGCGTAGCGGGAGGTTGCGTCGTTCAGCTGCTGAATAATGCGCTCACGGATGCGCGGGTGGGTCTGACCTTCAAGCCACAGACGTTCCTGCGGTTCGTTAAAGACCTTTTCCCTCAGCCAGGCACGGTTCAAGGTCTGATCTGCCAGCAGAGCCTGCTCACCAAAATGCTCGCGTATGGCGCGCCATGCAGGTTCGTTTGGCTCAACGACTTCACGTGCTACGACATCTGCGTCGACGACGCGGATGCATTTACCAGCAAAGTAATCTGAAGCAGCGGTTTTGCCGCTGCCAATGCCTCCGGTGAGGCCAAGAACCCAGGTCATAACAGGTTGCTCCGTTTCAGAACGCACAGGTTAACAGAACAAGTTAACAGAACAAGCGGCGAACTGGGTAACTGCCAGCTGTATACAGGGCGCAGCTTAAAGCGACCCAAGATACCAGCGGGTCAGATCATCACCCCACATGGCGGCAATCCAGCCTGCAGCGGCCAGATACGGGCCAAATGGAATCGGAACATTTTTATCCCGGCCAAGAATCAGAATACCGGCGATTCCCACGACAGCACCGACAACGGAGGACAGCAGAATAATCACTGGCAGGGCGGAGATACCGAGCCAGGCACCTAATGCTGCCAGCAGTTTAAAGTCACCAAACCCCATGCCTTCTTTGCCGGTCAGAAGTTTGAAAATCCAATAAACACTCCACAAGGCCAGGTAGCCGGCTGCGGCACCGTAGACAGCGTCGCTGAGATCGGTAAACAGGCCCTGGGAGTTGACCAGCAGGCCAATCCATAACAGCCCCAGTGTCAGGGTATCGGGCAGAATCTGATAATCGATATCGATCACCGACATGGCCAGCAACAACCAGGTGAACACCAGCATGGCAGCCAGTGGCCAGCCCCATGGGAACTGGATGATAAGCGCAGCGCTGAGTACCGCCGTGGCTAGCTCAACGATCGGATAACGTACGCTGATCGGCTCACCGCAGGACTTGCATTTACCTTTCAGCAACAGCCAGCTGATGACCGGAATATTCTGCCATGCACGGACTTTGGCGCCACATTTTGGGCAGTGTGAATCCGGCTTTAACAGATTGAATGGCTGATCGAGATTGTCCAGAGCAGGGTGCTTTGGCAGCGTCGTGTCCATTTCCAGCGTATCGCGTTTCCACTCACGGAACATCATGATGGGCAGGCGCAGGATAACGACGTTGAGGAAGCTGCCGATCATCAGACTGATGATGGCAATAAAGACAACCGCCAGCAGCGGTGAGGCTGCCAGCAGAGAAAATAACTGCATTAAACCACGTTCCCCATCTGGAAAATTGGCAGGTACATGGCAATGATAAGACCACCAATAACGATACCGAGGAAGGCCATCATAAAGGGTTCAATCATAGCGGTCATATTATCGACGGCGTCATCTACTTCAGATTCATAATAGCCGGCGGCTTTATCCAGCATGGTATCCAGGGCACCGGATTCTTCACCAATACTGGTCATCTGTACCACCATATTGGGGAACACACCGGTCGATTTCATAGCGAAGTGCATTTGCTGGCCGGAGGAGACTTCGTCACGGATTTTTAATACTGCATCCCGGTAAACTGCGTTACCCACGGCGCCTGCAACGGAATCCAGTGCTTCTACTAACGGAACACCGGCGGCAAATGTCGTCGAAAGAACCCGGGCATAACGGGCAACAGAGGCTTTCAGAATCAGATCGCCAAATACCGGCAGTTTCAGCGTATAGGCGTCAACGGCATCAGCAAACTTCGGAGAGCGTTTTTTCGCCTGAGCAAACGCTATACCGGCAACGACCAGAACAGCCAGCACCTGTAACCAGTAGGCCTGGGCGACTTCGGAAATATTCACCACCATCTGAGTCGGGGCTGGCAGCTCTGCACCAAAACTATCAAACATTGCCTGAAACGTCGGCACCACTTTGATCAACAGGATAGCGGTTACCACTGCGGCCACAATGAGAGTAATCACAGGGTACATCAGCGCTTTTTTGATTTTTGCTTTCAGTGCTTCGGTTTTTTCTTTGTAGACTGCGACTTTATCCAGCATGGTTTCCAGCGCACCAGCCTGTTCACCGGATTCAATCAGGTTGCAGGTCAGGTCGTCAAAGTATTCCGGGTGATTCTTCAGCGCCGAGGCAAAATCATTACCTGCAGCTACGCTGTCGCGAATTTCCATCACCAGTTCTTTCATGGTGATGTTGTCAATGCCGTCGCCAACAATATCGAAGGACTGCACCAGAGGCACGCCAGCTTTGATCATGGTGGCCATCTGGCGGGTAAAAAAGGTGATATCAGATGATTTAATTTTTTTCTTTTTCGCGCCGCCAATGCCGAACAATGGCTGGCTTACTTTGCGAACCTTGGTTGGGTTTACCCCCTGTTTGCGCAATTGGGCTTTAACCATTGCCGGGTTAGCGCTGGACATTTCCCCTTTAACCGGCTGGCCCCGGCGGTTTGTTCCTTCCCAGGTAAAGGCGCTTCTGCTGTCTTTTTTTGCTGCTTTTGCCATGTGTTGAGTTACCTGTTGTCCTGTTTCCTGCGTTTGCTTGGGCAGGCTTTAATCCCTGAGCTTCAATAACGACCAATCAAAGAGCCGAATAATATCAGCCATGTATTGTATCAGTCGCGCTGAGTCGTTCTGTACGTCAGTCTGTTGTGACGCGGTTGGCTTCTTCGAGGCTGGTTACCCCTTGTGCTACTTTCTGCAGGGCTGAGACCCGAAGATCGTGGAAGCCTTCTTTGCGGGCAGCATCGGAAATTTCGATGGAGTTGCCGCCTTCCATAATAATACGGGAAATAGGGTCGGTAATTTTAACCACTTCATAAATACCGACACGTCCCTTATAGCCATTTTTGCATTGATCGCAGCCAACGGGTTTGAATAGTTCCGCGCTGGCCAGCATCGCTTCAGAGAAGCCAGCGTCAATCAGAGCTTCCTGAGGTAAGTCGGCAGGTTCTTTGCAGCTAGGACATAAACGCCGCGCCAGTCGCTGGGCAATAATAAGCGTCACAGAGGTGGCAATGTTAAACGATGGCACCCCCATATTGGCCAGACGGGTCAGGGTTTCAGCAGCACTGTTGGTGTGCAGGGTCGATAACACCAGGTGGCCGGTCTGGGCTGCTTTAATTGCAATCGAGGCGGTATCCAGATCCCGGATCTCACCCACCATCACCACATCCGGGTCCTGGCGCAGGAAGGAGCGCAACGCCGCGGCAAAGTCGAGGCCAACCTTTGCGTTTACGTTCACCTGGTTAATACCTTCCAGGTTGATCTCTACGGGGTCTTCCGCGGTCGATATATTGGTGCCTTCGACGTTAAGAATATTCAGACCGGTATACAAGGACACGGTTTTACCGGACCCCGTTGGCCCTGTGACCAGGATCATGCCCTGCGGTTTGGACAGAGCTTCCATGTACAGGTCTTTCTGCTCAGGTTCATAACCCAGCATATCGATGCCCAGTTTGGCCGATGATGGGTCGAGAATCCGCAGTACGATTTTTTCCCCCCACAGTGTTGGCAGGGTATTCACGCGGAAGTCGATGGCCTTGTTCTTGGAAAGTTTCATCTTGATCCGGCCATCCTGAGGGATACGTCGTTCGGATATATCCATGCGGGACATCACTTTCAGTCGTGCAGCAATCTTCCCAGCCAGATTAATGGGTGGGCTGGCGACTTCGTGCAACAAGCCATCGGTGCGGTAGCGCACGCGATAGCGTTTTTCATAAGGTTCGAAGTGAATGTCGGACGAACCGCCTTTGATGGCGTCCAATAGCATTTTGTTTACAAAGCGAACAATAGGGGCGTCATCCCCACTTTCTTTATTAGCATCCTGCTCTTTGGCAGCGGCCTCCGGGTCTTCCAGGTCTACGTCATCGAGTTCGCCGTCCAGGTCATCGAAGGCGTTGTCATTGGCACTGAGGTAGCGGTCGACGGCCGCGGAGAGTTTATCTTCCTCAACGAGAGTCGCTTCTACCGTCATACCGGTATTAAATTTAATTTCATCGATGGCCATCATGGCCGACGGGTCACTTTGAGCAACAAACAGGCGGTTACCGCGCTGAAACAGCGGCAGTACCCGGTGTTTTTCAATCAGAGTACGGCTGACAAGATCCTGTGGCATCAGATCAAAATCAAAGGCAGAGATATCGAGTACAGGTAAGCCAAACTCCTCCGATGCCAACAGGGCAATATCACGGGATTTCAGCTGGCCGGAAGCAACGGCGGCAGCCACAAAACTGGTTTTATCCTGTATCGATTTTTCGATAATTTCCTGCGCCTGGCGGGCAGTAACCAGATTCTGCTCAACGATACGGCGGGGCAAACCCGTTAACGCAGCCATAGATAGGGTTCCAACAGATACAATTAGCCTGAACATACCAGAGGCGGCAAAGCGGCGCCAGTACTCAGGTCAGGGTTGTGACGCGGGTAGGGTAATGATATGAGAAAACAAAAAAACTGAGGCACAAAAAAGGGAAACCGAAGTTTCCCTTTTTTGACCAGTAGATCCAGTAAATCTTATTTACAGGATGCTGGCAGGTACTTGTTATCGATAGTGCCAGAAGCACACACCCAAGCACGTACCGGAACGTTTGAGCCTGCTGCGTAATCGGTTGCAGTCATCTCTGTACCAGTAGCAGCAGAAGCATCAGAATATGGAGTGAAAGTAATGGTGTTACCGTCTACGTTGGTGCTGTCGATACCGGTTGCAGTAATAGTGATTACACCAGCGGCAGAGGTAGAAATAGTTTGAACGTACTGAGACAGAGGGGCAGTAGCAGTACCACCTTCGCCACAACCGAAGCTATCAACTGCGGAAGGTGCTGAGCTCAGACCAGTTTGAGCAGCTTCACTAACTGCGGCACGACATGGTGAGCCTGCCAGAATAACTTCAGACATTTTGCTGCGTGCAGTGTAATCCTGATACGCTGGCAGCGCTACGGACGCCAGAATACCGATGATCGCAAC
>NZ_DJIO01000141.1:0-4623 GCF_002433655.1 Thalassolituus sp. UBA6592
GTGTGCTGAGGTGTGCTGAGGTGTACTGATAAATAGTGGCCGATTTTTAATGGCACTGATCTTTATGCATGCACTGCTACCGACTCTGACAGAGCGCGGTGCTTCAGAGAATATCAGAAGATAAAAAATATTGGCTCTCGTCAATATTAAGGTGGATGCATATTGCTGTGTCATCTTTTTATGTTATTAAAGCATCTTATCTACGCATGTCCGGCGTTGTAATAAATAAAGGAATGACACCGTGAACCCTCAATATTTCTGTACCATGATTTCATTTTTATCTCTGGCTGCATTGCCGGTTGCACAGGCATCCGCTGAGGAAGCGGAGCGTGACACCGATAAAAAACAATATGGTCACCTGAAAAGTCATGAACCAATATTCCTCGGTTACACATGGGATGAGGACGATGTCGGTTATATGGATTTTAAGCTGTCGCTGGAATATCCCATTCTGCATTCGGGTAAGCCCCAGCCCGCGGCTCTGGGTTTTTTACCTTATCCTTATTTTGATTTCAGCGGCCGTTTTGGTCACTACATAGGTACCCGTGCCTCATCTCCCGTGATTGCCAAACGTTATAACCCGGAATTGTTTGGCCGCTATTGGCTGAAAGATATTGCGGGAGTGAAGGGGGACGCTTCGCTGGATATTATTTATGGGCACGAATCCAACGGTCAGAACGTTAATGATGTCGACAGCTATAACGCCATGGCACTTGAGCTGGCCGTCGATGGTGATGACCCGCGTAATGCCCGGGACTATATCAGCCGTGGCTGGGATTATGCCGCAGTGCTTTGGACTCAGCCCTGGGTTGCAACGGATGCAACACGGATTGTGACCTTCACTGAGGTCCGTTATCTGCTGGATGAAGGTCTGATTCAGGAGAATGCGGAAGAGTATCGTGAGTGGGAAAATGATCGCGAAGGAAAACCACGACGTAAAGTGGACGGACTGAGCTTCGCTTATAAGTACCGCTTCAATTCTTCGCACTCGTGGATAAATAGTGAAAAAATTTATCTTGAAGTCCGCACGGGTATTGAAGATACCTTCCGCTATAACACATTACTGGCTGAAGCCAGCTTCACCGTCGGCAACATTCCACTGATGTTATGGGTAAGTCACGGCTATAACAGTGATCTGGTGGACTATTATCGCGAAATGACCAGCGGTGGTATTGCGATTGAATTTATGGGAACCAACTGAGCGCCGGGAGCAGATAGCCCGGATTTACTGAGGTTTTAAGAAAAGGTGGTTTAAAGAGAAGGTCGTTTTAAAGATTGGGGTTTAAATAACCGGCAGCGTAAGTCAGTTGTAGTCTGTTAATAAAAAGGCCCCGGCGCAAGGCCGGGGCAAGACTCCAAAAACGTAGCAGGGTGGAGTACTGCGGGTTGAACGCGGTGCTGCTATCAGCCTTTTGGCCAATAGCGGGTACGGTATGTTATGCCCGCTGCTGCATGACAATCAGTGACTGATCATCCATGGGCGCATACCCGGAAACATTTTATTGCCATCCGCTGTATACATAAGATTGCTTTTACGCTTGTTATTACAACCACAGTTACTGCTGTGTTTGTGTTTATTATCGAACAGGTGACGTTCTTTCTTTTCAGTTTCGCGTTCCTGATATTGAGCGGCTGTCATAACATCAGGCGCTTCGCGGGCCTTTTCGTTGCGTTCCATTGCCTCGCGCTTCTCTTTAATCATCTGAGCTATTTCAGGTGGAAGCACGATGACGCGTGCAGACATTGCAGCGCATTGTGGACACGGTTTAGGCTGGTCATGTTCTGCCATGGGAGCCAGTTCCTGAAATACACCATGGCTCTGACATTTGTAATCGTATAAAGGCATTATTATCTCCTTACAGTCTGAATGAAACACACTGAAGAATTGAAATCGCTGGAGTCATCTTGTGTTATTTACCGGCTCCAAAAGGAGCCGGTATACCTGGTTTTAACGAAAATCAGAGATTAATCGTTAAAGATCCGGAGCTTTCGGAATATCAATAGAGCCATCCAGATGTTTCACCGGACCATCGGCATTTGGTTTAACATCAAATTCGAAAATATCGGTTGGTAACCAAAGCGTGGCACAGGAGTTAGGTACATCCACAACGCCACTGATATGCCCCTGAATCGGCGCACAACCAATAATGGCGTAACCCTGAGCTTCGCTGTAGCCAAACTTGGTCAGATAATTAATGGCATTCATACAGGCCTGTTTGTATGCAAGGCTGGTATCCAGGAAGTGCTGTTTGCCATCGTCATCAACGGAGATACCTTCAAAGATCAGGTAATCATCGTATTTAGGTACCAGTGGGCTTGGTTTGAAGATCGGGTTTTTGATCTCGTACTTTTTCATACCGTCTTTGATCAGTTTCACCCGCATGTGGATCCAGCCAGCCATCTCAATGGCACCACAGAAGGTAATTTCACCATCGCCCTGACTGAAGTGCAGGTCACCTACGGACAGGCCTGCACCGTCTACATACACAGGGAAGTACACTTTGGCACCGCGGGTAAGGTCTTTAATATCACAGTTACCACCGTGTTCGCGTGGTGGTACGGTACGTGCACCTTCGGCAGCGGCGGCGGCTTTTTCATCACCTGTCATACGCCCCATGTGAGCTGTTTCAGCGTAAGGCAGGCAGGCCAGAGTTGGTTCGCGGTCAGGATCTGTATCGTACAGCTCCTTCTCACGCTTGTTCCACATATCCAGCATGTCACGGGATGGCAGACAGCCGATCAGACCCGGGTGCAGGATGCCCGCGAATTCCACGCCAGGCACATGACGGGATTTTGTATAAACACCGTTAAAATCCCAGATGGATTTTTGTGCTTCAGGGAAGTGATCAGTGAGGAAGCCGCCGCCGTTTTTCTTGGCAAAGAAGCCATTAAAACCCCATTGCTGTTCATCGAAAGCACCGATGTCGAGAATATCAACTTCCAGCAGATCACCGGGTTCGGCACCTTCTACAGCAATCGGACCCGACAGAAAGTGAACCTGAGTCAGGTCGACATCGCGGATATCCTCTGCACTGTCATCATTTTTGATCTGCCCGCCGGTCCAGTCGTAACACTCAACGATAAAATCATCGCCAGGCTTAACGGTCGCAACCATAGGAATATCCGGATGCCAGCGGTTGTGAACGCTGTCATTCTCATAGGCGGATTTACTGAGATCGATCTTGATGATGGTATCAGCCATTTCTTTCTCCTTTTTCGGCCTTTGTGGCCGTTGTGTGAGGCGTGCTGCCAGTTTCGGGCGAAGGCCCTGGGGTAAAAATCAGTTGGTGGTTCTTTACATCAGCGCGGATCTCAACCGCACTGCTGCAATCTGTGGTGAGCAGGGTTGTGGCTAACGGAGCCATAACCTGCTGCTGAAACATGCGCTGAATGGCGCGGGCGCCGTAGTGTTGCTCATAACCAGCGGAGCACAGCCAGTGAATACTTTGCTCGCTGAACAGAACCGTTACCCTGCGCTTTTTAAGACGCTGGTTGAGCGCATCAATCTGTAGTTTCAGAATGGTCGGCAGACTGTCATCTGTCAGACCAGCAAAGGTTTCAATGCAATGAATGCGGTTTAAAAATTCAGCATCAAAATGGCGGCGCAGTGCCTGCTGGCGCATGCGTTCTCTTTGCTTTTCCCGGAGAGTTTTTGGCAACCAGTGATAACGTCTGGCCTGCTGCCATTGTGCAGAACCTACGTTGCTGGTCATAAACACCAGGGTGTTGCGGAAATTCAGCGCTTTTTGTCCGGAGGCCAGTGTCAGCATGCCGTTATCCAGAACATTCATCAGACTGCGTACAACTTCGACACTGGCTTTTTCAATTTCATCGAACAGCACTATGCCTGGGCGGCTGTTGCTGCCTTCAATTAATTCCTGATCGATGACGGTAAGATTGTCTTTGCTGCCGACATAGCCCGGGGGGGCACCGGTAATTGCGGCACTGTAATGACTCTGTGACAGGGTGTTCATATCGACCCGGCAAAAAGCATCGGCACGGCCGTGAATTGCCCGGGCGATACAGCGCACCATTTCCGTTTTTCCGACGCCGGTGTCACCGATAAACAGAGCCGTCATCAATGGACGTCGTTCATCGGTAAGACCGGCTTTGATAATGTTGAACTGCCGGCGCAGACTGGCAATGGCATGATCCTGGCCGACAATATGCTCACGCAGCTGCTGTTCCACCTGTTGTGGATCAAACAGGAAGCGTGACATAACCGCAGCGGCTGATGTGCTTTCAGCTGCTTTTTTACGATTATTTTCTGCCATCATGTCGGTTACGAATACCATTGCCGGAAACTCCTCAGGAACCCGCTTCCAGCGATTTTTCTGAACCCGGCAGGTTGCCCACCGGACACTCTTCGCTGCCGATGGTTTCGCGTGTCAGAGCTTCAACGTCTTCCCGTGCCTTTTCGGCATCCATAACCCAGGTGCGGTAGAATTCAAATGGACAGTCAGCCACGCCTTTATCGCCATCACCTGAGTTGTACATGCCGGTGTAGCCACGGTGCAGTAATTTAAATAAGTGGTTTTGCGACTGGTCGTTTTTACGGGCATCACGGATTTGTGAGACGGACAATTGAGCATACTGAATGCCCATGTCTTCCTCACCGCATTC
>NZ_DJIO01000073.1:0-24844 GCF_002433655.1 Thalassolituus sp. UBA6592
GTCTTAAGTGAACAGCATTGCGCATTACGGGGCTTTTTTGTGGCGCATGTGATCAGAATTTATATTCCAGACCAACACCGTAGTACTGAGCGTTCACGCTTTCATCGTCGCTTTCTTCACTGGTCGCATAAACAAAGGTCTTGGCGACTTTTGTCAGTTTGTAATCCGCTCCCAGGCTGTAAGTAACGCCACCCTCTTCTTTGATATCGGATGCACCGTACTGAGCTTTCAGAGACACCTTACTGGCGACTTTTACTTTTGCCGAGGCCATCCAGCCGTCTTTGCTGTCAACGCCGTCATCCTGTGTTTCCCACAGTGCACCAAGCTGTACCAGGCCAATACTGTACTGACCTGCCACACGCTGTGCTTCGGTGCCTTCGTCCGAGACATCAGTGTCATACGCATAAGCCAGATAAATATCGCCACGCTGATAAGCCAGAGAGGCCGACAGACCGTTGTTGATTTCTTCATCTTCTGAGTTGATATGGTCAACCGTTGCGGTCAGGCCAGCAAACTCAGGCGAGGTGTATTGCACACTGTTTTTGGCACGGTTTTCACTGTCGCTGATAATATGCTTAATATCACCCTGCAGATCGTTAAACAGGTCGACTTTTTTCTGTGCCTTTTTGAACGGGGTATCAAAAATACCGGCCTGCAGAGTACCGTAAGCGCTTTTAATACCTATGTAGGTATTACGCTGTGCGAAGGTACGGTCTGAGTCTTTATCACCGTCATCCGGATACATTTCAAACTCAGCCTGATAAATACCGGTAAGCCCGGCATCCAGATCAATCGTGCCTTTCACACCCAGACGCGAGGCATTGGAATTCAGCTGGGCAAGATTACCCGCGTCTTTCTGCTGCACAAATTCCTGAGCGACATTGATCTTGCCGTAGAACTCAGGTTTTTCTATTTCAATGGTTTCCGCATTCACAGCCAGCGGGGCTGCAACAGCAAGGGACAGAGCAAGTTTTTTCATTGTTACGTTCCAGTTCAGTGTTCACTCAGTGACCTGTGAGCGGCAAGGGTTGCTGCAGCACCGGCTTTCAATCATGACGATAATATTTCAGTTAGATTACAGCTTTGTTACAACAAAGCCTTTTATTTCATTTTCATGACATATTTCTGAAAGTTTTCTGACATGAACATAGCTGAAGCGGACGAAGCTGCCAGTTACCGGGCACCAGTTCTGACAGCAGACACAAAAAAGCCCGCCAGGATTTCTCCGGGCGGGCCGTGAATCAGCCAAAAAGTGCTGACGTTTATTCTTTCGTGGCAGCTTTTTCTTCGATCTCTGTGAGCGAGCTGTGACGGACATCGGTGCCGCTGACCAGATAAATCACCTGCTCTGAGATATTCCGTGCATGGTCACCGATGCGTTCGATGGCACGCAGAATCCACAGAATATTGATCGCCTGACCAATGGAACGCGGATCTTCCATCATATAGGTGATCAGTTCACGTAATGCGGACGCATACTGCTGGTCAACGCGTTTATCGGTGCGTACCACTTCCACCGCGCCGTCCACATCATGGCGGGCAAAAGCGTCCAGCGCACCTGAGATCATTTTCACCACTTCTGCGCCCATATAACGCATGGCCTGCTGACACAGGTTGTTACTGGCGTTGTCCGATACTTCGAGCGTGTGAATCGCGATCTTGCTGGCTTCATCACCGATGCGCTCAAGGTCACGCACCACACGGGAAACTGCCAGAACCATACGCAGGTCAGAAGCCGCTGGCTGACGACGCACCAGAATCTGGGTACATTCGTGGTCGATAGCAACTTCCATCTGATCGACTTCGTCTTCGCGACGGATGACGTCATCGGCGATGCGGGTATCGCCATTGCAGATCGCTTCCACCGCGTTGGCAACCTGGCGCTCGACCAGACCACCCATGCCCATCATATGGTTACGGATGGCTTCCAGATCAGCGTTGAACTGACCGGAAATGTGTTGGTTAAAATTCATATCCATGCTGACGTCCCCTTAACCGAATCGGCCGGTAATATAGGCTTCTGTTAATGCGTGTTCTGGTGTCGTGAATACCTGATCCGTCGGATTCACTTCGATCAGCTGACCGAGGTGGAAATACGCCGTACGCTGGGAGACACGGGCAGCCTGCTGCATTGAGTGAGTCACGATGGCAATGGTGTAGTTTTCACGCAGCTCATCGATGAGTTCTTCAATTTTAGCAGTTGCAATCGGATCCAGCGCGGAACATGGCTCATCCATCAGAATCACTTCCGGATCAACCGCAATGGTACGGGCGATACACAGACGCTGCTGCTGACCACCGGACAGACCAGTACCCGGTGCGTGCAGACGATCTTTTACTTCGCTCCACAGGCCGGCGCGCTGCAGACTTTTTTCTACGATCTCGTCCAGCTCAACGCGGGTATGCGCCAGACCGTGAATACGTGGACCGTAAGCAATGTTGTCGTAAATGGATTTCGGGAACGGGTTTGGCTTCTGGAACACCATACCGACACGGGCGCGCAATGGCACGACATCCATTTTACTGTCGTAGATATTTTCATTGTCCAGCTCGATAGCGCCGCCAACACGACAGATATCGATGGTGTCATTCATGCGGTTCAGACAACGCAGGAAAGTCGACTTACCACAACCGGATGGGCCGATCAGGGCAATCACTTCGTTCGCACCAATGTCCAGGCTGACGTCAAAAATCGCCTGTTTTTCACCATAAAATACATCCACATTGCGCGCCGTCAGCTTCGGTTTATCACTTAACGGAACGCCGTGTGTTTCGTGGTTCTCAATAATACTCATAAATCAGTTATCCAGATCTTAAATTCGTTTAATGATTACCAACGGCGCTCAAGACGTCGGCGCAGCATAACAGCGGCAGTATTCATCACAATCAGGAAGCCCAGCAGAACAATAATGGCGCCGGATGTACGTTCCGTGAAGGCCCGTTCCGGGCTGTCTGACCAAAGGAAAATCTGCACCGGCAGAACCGTTGACGGATCATTCACAAACCCAGGTACGTCGACCACAAACGCCACCATACCAATCATCAGCAGCGGCGCCGTTTCACCCAGAGCCTGTGCCATACCAATGATGGTACCGGTCAGCATACCCGGCAGTGCCAGCGGCAGTACATGGTGAAAGACCACCTGCATCTTGGAAGCACCCAGGCCATACGCTGCTTCGCGGATGGATGGCGGCACAGCTTTAATAGCAGCACGGCCGGAAATAATAATGGTCGGCAGCGTCATCAGCGTCAGAACCAGACCACCCACCAGCGGGGTGGAACGCGCCACACCAAAGATGTTGATGAAAATAGCCAGACCGAGCAGACCAAAGGTGATCGACGGTACCGCCGCGAGGTTGTTGATGTTGATTTCAACAAACTCGGTAATTTTATTTTTCGGCGCAAACTCTTCCAGGTAAATCGCCGCCGCCACACCAATCGGGAATGACAGCAGGAAGGTAACCATCAGCGTCAGCAGAGTGCCTTTAATAGCACCGTGAATACCAGCCATCTCAGGTTCACGCGAATCACCGTTGGTGAAGAAGCGGGTATTGAACTTGGTATGCAATGCACCGCTGTCCACCCAGCCATTCAGCCACTTAAGCTGCACGTCCGACAGACGGGAATGCTCGCCTTCCAGTTCACGATCATGCTTGAACCACTGGTCGACATCATCGTCCGCCAGCAGATCAATGCTGATGGTTTTGCCAATCAACGAAGGATCCGCCTGAACTTCTTCCATAAGCTGCCAGGATGCTCCCGAGCTGATCAGACTATAAAGCTGACGGCGCTCTTTGCGGCCATCCGGCTGCATAGTGGCTTTCAGATGATTCTTGATCAGGCCATCAAAATTCGCCCGGCGGATTTCATCGTCATCCGACTTTGACGTCAGCCCCAGCGTATCGCCATCGAGCAGGATCTCAGTGGTGACAAAAGTCTGGGTAAAGGCAGAAGTACCTTTCGACAGAATGTTGCCAAACAGAACCACCAGGCACAGCAGACCAAACAGTACAGACGCCATACCGTAAACACGGAAGCGGGATTCCGCCGCACGGCGGCGCTTCATGCTGTGCTCTACTTTTTCACGGGTTGTTATCAGGTTATCAGTCATATTGTTCCCGGTATTTCTGCACAATTTTCAGAGCGACATAGTTCAGCGCCAGCGTAACAAGGAAGAGCACCAGACCCAGCGCAAACGCTGCCAGCGTTTTCGGTGAATCGAATTCCTGGTCACCTACCAGCAGGGTAACGATCTGCACAGTTACGGTGGTCACACTTTCCAGAGGGTTGATGGTCAGGTTGGCCGACAGACCCGCCGCCATGGCGACAATCATGGTTTCACCGATAGCCCGTGACACCGCCAGCATAATCGCACCAACGATACCTGGCAGTGCTGCCGGGATGACCACCTGGCGCACGGTTTCGCTGCGTGTGGCACCAAGACCGTAACTGCCGTCGCGCAGAGACTGTGGCACAGCATTAATCACGTCATCTGACAGAGACGATACGAACGGAATAATCATCACGCCCATCACCAGACCGGCGGCCAGAGCACTTTCGGAGGACACATCCAGTCCCCAGCTTTCACCCAGACCACGGATCACCGGAGCCACGGTCAGAGCGGCGAAGAAGCCATACACAACCGTCGGAATACCGGCCAGAATTTCCAGCGCCGGTTTAGCATAAGAACGGATACGCGGCGTCGCGTATTCAGACAGATAAATGGCCGACATCAGACCGATTGGCACGGCAATCAGCATGGCGATAAATGAAATCAGCAGCGTACCGGCAAACAGCGGAACGGCACCGAACTCACCGGAAGAACCTGCCTGATCAGGACGCAGGGCAATCTGTGGCGACCAGCTGGTACCAAACAGGAAGTCGAATACATTGACCTTGCCGAAGAACATCCAGGATTCATACAGAACGGAAGCCAGAATCCCCAGTGTGGTCAGTACCGCAATACCAGAGCTGGCGAACAGCATAGTACGTACCAGACGCTCAACTTCAGAGCGGGCACGCAGTTCGCCCTGAATGCGGCGCCAGCTGAGTGCCAGACCCAGCAGAGCCAGCGCCAGAATCATGCCGGTATGCAGCATGCTGGTACGGGATTCCAGGGCTTTAAGGTGATCCACTGCCGGCGTCAGTTCCGGGCTTTCAGCCAGTCCGCTGCCGCTGGCCAGGTTGTGCACCTTACTGATGGCAAGCTGGATATCCGTGGCAGTACCTGCCTGGATATGCTGTGGCAATTGCACGATCAGCAGGTGATCCACAACCCGTTGTTCAAACAGACTCCAGATAATCAGCAGTAACAGAGGTGGCAGACCGGTCCAGAGAGCAACCAGGGCACCATAGTGAGTTGGCAGGGAATGCAGTGTAGCGCCCTGATTGGCAATGGCCCGCGCTTTGTTCCGGCCCAGCAGGTAGCCCCCGCCAAGCAGAATCAGAAGCACGATAATGAGACTACTGTAATTCATGAGGTCTTGTCTGAATGTTAAGTTATTGAACGTGCAAAAGCCGGAGCATGCCCCGGCTTTTACTGTGTGGTCCGCAGAGACCTACTTACTTGGCAGACAGGGTAATCAGATCTTTAGCAACCTTAACCTGTTTTTTGTAAGCCTCTTCTGTCAGCGGGATCATACCTTTTTCTGACAGGTAACCGTCTTCACCCATGGCACGTTCAGAAGTGAACTCAGCCAGGTATTCTTTGATACCAGGGATTACGCCAACGTGTGCTTTCTTAACATAGAAGAAAAGAGAGCGGCTGATTGGGTAAGAGCCATCGGAAATATTGTCGAAAGTCGGGATTTTACCGTTTACAACAGCACCCTGCACCTTATCTTCGTTCTCTTCCAGGAAGCTGTAGCCGAAGATACCGAATGCATCAGGGTTAGCGACCAGTTTCTGCACGATCAGGTTGTCGTTTTCGCCGGCTTCAATGTAAGCGCCGTCTTCACGAACACCGTGACATACGGCTTTGTACTTGTTCTTGTCGGTCTTTTTCATCTCTTTGATGAACGGGAAAGTCTTACAGCCACCTTCCATTGCCAGTTCAGCGAAAGCGTCACGGGTACCGGAAGTTGGTGGAGGTCCCAGAACTTCGATTTTCTTGTTTGGCAGAGCCGGGTTTACGTCTTTCCAGGTTTTGTATGGGTTATCAACCAGGGTCTCAGAACCGTCAGCAGCCGGAACAACTTTAGCCAGAGCCAGGTACAGATCTTTCAGCGTAACGCTCATCTGCTCAGCTTCGTGAGAGTTAGCGAAGGTGATGCCGTCGAAACCGATGGTGATTTCAACGATGTCTTTAACGCCGTTCTGTGCACACAGCTCCACTTCAGATGGCTTGATCGCACGGGAAGCGTTAGTGATGTCAGGAGTAGCGCCACCAACACCGCTACAGAACAGCTTCAGACCGCCACCGGAACCGGTAGACTCAACCTTTGGAGTACGGAAGTCAGTAGACTTACCGAAACGTTCAGCCACAACGGTAGAGAACGGGTAAACAGTGGATGAACCAACAATGCTGATGTAGTCACGTTCTGCGTGAGCAGCAACGCTCATTACAGAGGCCAGTACGGCAGCGCCGGTTAACAGAGCTTTTTTCATAATCGCTTCCTTTGTCATTCCGTCCAGTGGGCGGATGTATCGTGTTTGGTTGCTGCGGATTATTGAGGAGCAATGTTACAAAAATATGACATCCACATCGATTATGACACTGATATTACAGTTATGTGACAGCAGGATGGGCCAACAAACCCAGTAACGGCGTGGCCTGAGCGACAGTTGATGCTTTTCTCAAAGGCCATCAGACTGTTGTCATAAACATAGTGTTGCCAGTAAAGCGCCGCTGGCTGAGCTTCCCTTGCCGGGTCATCAACGGAAAGGGCAGGAATTGCCAGCACACAGAAGAAGAGAAGCAATAATTGCACGATGGTTTTACTTTAAGATTTAACCTGCCAGCAATACCGCTGATTGGCCACTTAGTTACCCGCCAGGGGAAGTATTTACCGGTCAGCACATCCCTGTAAGTTATTGATATTTCTGACTTCAACTGCCGTCAGGTTATTGATAACCTGCCGTTAATACTATGTTTCAGGCCAAAGTCGGGTGTTTTGCCTGAATAAAAAACAGTACACTCGCGGAAAAATAATACTAACTCTGGTTGACCCATGAATTATCAAACTGAGGCGCGCGACGATTGTGAGCCCTCACCGGAAGGCGAACTCACGCTCCGTCTGATTCCTACCCGTAACGAAACCAATGTCCACGGTGATATCAGTGGTGGCTGGGTAGTTGCACAAATGGACCACGCGGCAGAAACCGTCGCTACCCGTCTGGCAAAAGGCCGCATAGCCAATGTCGCACTGGAATCTGTGGTGTTTATGTCGCCGATCCGGGTTGGCGCTGCCGTGTGCTTCTATACCCGTCTGCTGGATATCGGCAGTTCATCTATCCGCATCGCCATCGAAGTCTGGACCCGCAACCCGAATGAGCCAGCGCGCCATAAAGTCGTGGATGCAGTCTTTGTGTATGTGGCCATTGATGAGCATGGGCGCATCCGCCGCGTACCGAAAGATAAAGCCTGAATCAGGCATGAGCCCCGGCAGGGCTCAGCCCGGCTGACGTGGCTGGTCAGTCCAGCCCCATGGCTTTCATCACAACATGCTGTTTGACCGGTAACAGGCGGTCAAACAGACGCATGCCTTCATTGCGCATCCAGCGCAGCAGCGGGTCATCTGCAGCAAACAGACGTTTAAAGCCTTCCATTACCGCCATGGTGCTCAGGTTATCCGCCTGACGACGGCGCTGATAACGTGCCAGCACCAGCGCACTGCCAATATCCAGACCTTTCGCCTGGGCGCGCAGCAGTTCTTCCGCCAGCGTCTGAGCATCTTTAAAACCAAGGTTTACACCCTGTCCGGCCAGTGGATGAATGGTGTGTGCCGCATCGCCGGCCAGCACAATACCTTCACACCAGTAATCTTTGGCGTGGCGCTGGCGCAGCGGGAAGCGGGCTTTGGCTGAGCTGGCCGTAACCGCGCCGAGGCGCCCTTCAAAAGCCTGAGTCAGCGCGGCATTAAAAGCATCGTCGTCGAGCGCCAGCAGCTCATCGGCCTCTTCTTCAGAAGTTGACCAGACAATAGATGCCAGATGTTCATCGTGCGGCATTGGCAGAAAGGCCAGCGGCCCCTGTGGACGGAAGCGCTGCCAGGCAGTCGCGGCGACCGGCTGCTCACAGCGCACGGTTGCCACAATGGCGTGATGACCATAATCCCACTCGCGGGTTGGCAGCCCGGCCCAGGCCCGCACCCGGGACAGTGCGCCATCGGCACCAATCACCAGTTTCGCCTGCAACAGAGTGCCGTTCTCCAGCGCCACCGGGGTGTAGCCCTGAGCGTCACGGTTATCGAGATAACGGACCTTTTCAGCAAGGATATCCACAGCGCCGTGGCCGGCATCAGCGGATGCCTGCAGGCTCTGCTGAATACCCCACAGCGTATGGCGGTTTTCTACGATATGTCCCAGTGCCGGAACATGCAGGTCAGCGGCAGCAAAGTTTACCGCGCCAGTACCCTCACCATCCCACACCACCATACTGGTATAAGGTGCCAGACGTTCTGCCGGGATATTCTGCCAGGCGCCAAGCTGCTCGAGGAAAGCGCGGGTTTTTTCGGTGAGAGCCGACACGCGCAGATCGAAGTCGCTGATATCCGTTCCCGCCGCCGGCGGCTGCTGTGAGAAATTCGGATCGATCAGCGCTGTTTTCAATGGCTGTTTCAGCGCCTGATTGCCCTGCACCAGCGCCGCCGCGATGGACTGACCCACCAGTCCGGCGCCAACAATAACTACATCATATTGCATGGTTATTCTCCGCTGATGCCAGCTCTCGCCGGCGCTGAAGTTACCGGGGTCAGAGCTGCCGCTTTCTGGCCTAACCCCATAGCATGACGGGTGAACAGGCGTCGCGCTGTCGGTGCTGCAGCCATGGCCAACAGACCAGCATCACGCAACACACTCACCACTTTCGAGGAGGAGCCGAACATCTTCGGCAGCAGATCGCTGGCACCAACCGTATTGAACTGATCCGCCTGCTGCTGGCGCTCATAGGCCTGCAGCATGTTCAGATCGCCCAACGCTGTACCCTGAGCAAAGGCACGGTTGAGGTGCTCTGCCAGTACTGCGGTATCACGGATGGCAAGGTTAAACCCCTGTCCGGCCACCGGATGCAGACTGTGGGCGGCATTGCCGAGTAACACCAGCGAGCGGCGTACCTGCTCTGAGCTGCGCACCAGCCCCAAAGGATACGTCGCCCGTTCGCCCGCTTTCTTCAGCCGGCCCAGACGGTAACCGATCTGGGTTTGCAGACGCGCCAGTAATGCGTCATCGGACAACTGCATAACGCCGTCGATCTCATCGTTATTCAGGGTCCAGACCACGGCAAAGTGATTACTTCTTAACGGCAGGAAAGCGATCGGGCCATCGCTGCTGAAACGCTCATACGCCCAGTGGCCGTGAGGCTGATCAACTTCTACCTGAGTGACCAGAGCATGTGTGCCATAGTCGTTTCTTTGATGACGGATACCAAGACTGGACGCCAGCGGTGAGCGCGCACCATCCGCCATCACCAGCAGCGAAGTCTGCAGCTGAGTACCATCGGCGAAGGTCAGCAGCGCACCTGCTGCATTCATACTGACCGCGCTGACGCTGGCCGGCGCCTTGATATCAACGCCCTCACGGGCGATGGTCTTCAGCAGGCCATAACCCAGTGCGGCGTTCTCAACGATGTAGCCCAGCGCCTCAGCATTCTGTTCACTGGCATGCAGATGCGCCTGCCCAAAGCGGCCCTGATCCGATACCTGAATATGTTCAATGGCACAGGCACGTTCCTGCATCAGAGACCAGAGACCAAGCTGCTCCAGCATCTGCTGCGTGCCGTAAGACAGCGCCGTAGCGCGCCCATCAAAGCTTGGCGGGCGACTGGCCAGATCGCCATCCCAGTTCAGTTCATGACGATCAATCAGGGTCACGTTAAGACCCGTGCTTATGGCCGGACCCAGCAGGTGGACCAGACTGGCACCCACCATACCTGCGCCTAAAACCACGACATCGGTCTGTGGAATCTGTGCATTCATGCTGTTCTTTACCTTTCTCAGCCCTGAATCAGAGCCTCTACGTCTGCGACGTCTTTTACCACGCCGGTGGTCAGTACCTTGCAGCCGTCTTTGGTGACGACGACGTCATCTTCGATGCGGATACCAATACCACGCCATTGTTCGTCGACGGTCAGATCATCCGGCGCGATATACAGGCCGGGTTCAATGGTCATTACCATGCCTTCTTCCAGAATGCGCCATTCGCCGTCGATGCGGTATTCACCCACGTCGTGGACATCCATACCCAACCAGTGACCGGTTTTGTGCATGTAAAACGGTTTGTAGGCCAGGCTTTCGATCAGTTCACTGACCTCGCCCTGCAGCAGGCCGTATTCCACCAGACCTTCAACCAGCACTTTCACTGCCACTTCGTGCGGGGTGTTCCAGTCAACGCCGGGTTTCACTGCGGCGATGGCGGCATAGTTGGCGTCCAGTACCAGTTGGTACAGCTTGCGCTGCGGCTCGCTGAACTTACCGTTGGCCGGGAAGGTACGGGTAATGTCTGAGGCGTAGTAATCCAGTTCACAACCGGCGTCGATCAGAATCAGATCGCCATCTTTAATTTCTTCGGTGTTCTGGGTGTAGTGCAGAATACAGGCGTTATCGCCGGTACCGACAATGGACGGGTAAGCCGGCCAGCGCGAACCCGCAGCCATAAAGGTACGCATCAGCTCGGCTTCCAGCTCATATTCGTACATGCCCGGTTTTACCATGCTCATCACCCGGGTATGGGCGTCGGCACTGATGTCCGCCGCACGCTGCATCACTTTGATTTCCGCCGCCGATTTGATCAGGCGGATTTCATGCAGCAGATGATCCAGTGCGCTGAATTCACGTGGTGGCGTGGCACCGTTACGCACCTGCATTTTGATGTGGTTGACCCACTGCATCAGCTGATTATCAAAGTTCGGGCTGACCCCAAGGCTGGCGTACACACGGTCTTTGCCTTCGATCAGGCCTGGCAGGATGTCGTCGATATCACTGATCGGAAACGCGTCATCACAGCCCAGCACCTGCGGAGCCGCTTCCGGACCAACACGGCGGCCGGTCCAGATTTCCTGCTCTTTGAGTTTCTCCTGACAGAAGAGTACATATTCACCATGCTCACGGCCGGGAAGCAGCACCACCACCGCATGTTCTTCAGCAAAGCCAGACAGATAATAGAAATCAGAATCCTGGCGAAACGGGTGCTCAACATCGCGGTTGCGGATGGTGGGCGGCGCCGAGGGAATGATGGCGATGCTGTTCGGGCTCATCATGTCCATCAGTTGCTGACGACGTTTCGCGTACTCTTTTGGATCTAACTTCATAATTACCTCGGTTGCCGTAAAAACGAACAATTCATTAATGCAGGGTTTTGCTGGCAGGACCCTGTTTGTTCATGGCGTAGAAAACGGTCAGAGCGGCGATACGGGCATGTTCCGCCAGCTCCAGATATAACATTTCATTGTCCGGGTCGGCCGGATCATCCAATTGTGCGTTGGAGAAAGCGTCCAGATCCTGCAGCACTTCCATCACGTCTTCCGGCACTTTGCCCTGTACCCGGCCAGACGCACCGAAGCCATCAAGAAAACCTTTGCTCCACTGTGCCAGACACTCCACCTGCTCATCGATATCGGCATCTTCATCCGCAGGCAGCAGGATAGCGAAATCCATGGCTTCGCCGCTGAGGCCGGTCAGTACTTCTTCATAGAAGTCGCGCAACAGATCTTTCAGGTTATCCGGCAGGTCATTTTCAAGCTCCAGATACTCCTGCGCTTCCACCATCCAGGCATCATCGGTCAGGCGGCCACCGGCGGAAAGAAAACCCGTCAGCCAGCCCTGCAGGGCGGATGGTGTCTGAAAACAGCCGGACTCAACCCAGAGGTCGGCAGCGGTGTTAAAATCGATGGTCATAATATCCCCGGAACATTCAATAAGGTTGGCATTCTAACACCGACGCCACACAGATTTCTGCGATAATCGGGAATGTCGCTCAGCGTCAGCTTCCACTCGTTGACCATCCGGCCAAGTGCCTCTTATAGTGTAGCGTGAGGCTTAACAGAACCTTCTGAAGATCAACGGAAAACTGATGCAAAACCCTGAACTGCGCAACCTGCAGCGAAAGATTGAAAAGTTAATCAGTGCGCACGAGACTCTGCGTGAGCAGAATAAGGCTATGCGTGTTGCTGAGGCTGAATGGCAGGCAGAGCGTGCCAAGCTGATGCAACAGAACGAAATCGCCCGCCGTAAGGTTAACGAAATGATTACCCGCCTGCAGACTCTGGAGCGCAACAGTGGCTAATTCTTCCCGTATTCTTGAGCTGACCATCCTCGAGCGTGAGTACCGTATCAACTGCCCGGAAGGCGCAGAAGAAAAACTGCGCGAAGCAGCGCGCTACCTGAACGACAAAATGGCAGAGATAAAAAATGCCGGAGCAGCAACAGGTAAGGTACTTGGAACAGACCGTATTGCCGTTATTGCTGCCCTGAATATCGCCAACCAACTGCACGAACTGCAGGCCGAACAGGCGGAAACCCGTACTTCGCTCGCCACCATCGACGCTCTGGTGGATGAAGCACTGGAACAGGATATGCAGCTGGAGTTATAAACAGAGCTGTGATCCGCCCATTTTATCAATCGACAATAAAGCGGACCTGAGTCCGCTTTTTTGTGCGTTGCTTTCAGCCACCCTGTTGCTCACGCAACAGCGCCTGCTGTGCCTCCATTAACGCCTGCTGCAGACGTTGTTGCAGGTCGTAGGCATTGGCCAGCGACATCACAATGCGGTTATTGATCACCGCATTACCCGGCGACGATTTATGGTGGTTACCGAATTCAAATGTCACCTCATCGCTGCCAACAAAGATATTGGCAATATCGCGGTAACAATATTCGAGATCGGGCGACACATAGGCACTGATTTTTACTTGCTGATCACTCATAACTGCATATTACCTTCAGGACATAATCAGGACTTTGGTTTGTGAAGGTGCCAGCGTCATGCCGCCTGGTGCATTGGTCAGATTCTGCATCGCCGGAGACAACATTTTCGTCGCCGGCATCCCGCCGGTAAAGACTTTAACACTGCCCATCATGCTGCGTGCCGGCCCCATCATCATGCCCGACATCACACCGCCCAGAGCCCCCGCGTTATCCCCCATACTCATAGGAACCGTGGTTGCCAGATTATGCGCAGGCATCATGTTGATGAAATGCTTCAGCGAGCAGGTCGGCGGTAACGCCATCGGCAACATGGCGGTATTGGGATAAGGCATGGGCGTCGGGATTGGCCCCGCTGGCGATGGCACAGGTGTCAGACAGACATCCGGCATAGCAAATTGCATCCCCGACAATGAACAGTTAGCAAACATAAAAAGCCCCTCAGCCCATGTGAATATGTTCACCATCGATGCGCGTATCTTTCTCGCTGACCATAATGGTGTGTTTTGAATTCATGCTGTAGAGCCCGCGACTGCTGTGCGCCATATTGCCGGTCTCCACTTTATCCATTTCTTCTGTTTTGCGGGTGTAATTCTGAAACTGCTGAACAGCCTGCTTTGCCATGCTCTGCAGCCAGTCAGTGATCAATTGCAGACGCCCGATTCGCACCGTCATGCGTTCCCCACTCACCAGGCCGGTATCAAACTGACCGATAATTTCTGCACTCTTGATAACCTGCTGGGTAGATAACTGAGTAAGACGATCACTGTACAAGGTCAGAGACTCTGTACTGGTCAGAGAGAGGTTCTGAGCGCCGCAGATATCCGTCTCTTCCGCCAGCGATAACCTCATGGTGCCTGTGTCACGCTCAAGAATAGCGAGTATATATAATACCTGCCCGGCGCTGCTCACCAGTACAGTATCACCCGCTTGCGGTTCCACCAGACAACTGAATGCCTGCTTTGCCTTAAGAGTGCGTCCATTTACTTCGATACGCCATAACCCGGATTCTGCAGACACCACAACAGCCTGGTATTGACTGTCATTTGCCAGCGGCAAGGTAACGACTTTTTCACCGTTATAACTCATCATCTGTTCTCCTTTTTTGCTGACATCGGTCAGGATGTAATCCAGTTACGTGCTTTTTTACGTTGTTCATCTGTGCCCTGCGCAGCTGCTTTGTTTGCGCCCTGCCAGACACATTGCTCGTCGTACATTTCATGCAGCTTCGCCATTGTCAGGTCGGATGCTGAAAAATCACACTGCATAAAAACAGCATTGGAAAGATCTGCATAATGGAAGGATGAACCTGCGAACACGCAATTGCGGACAACAGATTCATTCATCATCGTCATTTCAAAATTAACTTTTCTGAAAAAACATCCGTCTGCGTTAATCTTCTGCAGACTAGCCTGCTTCAGATTGCAGCTATCAAACGAAGCTCCGGTAAGCTGAGCTTCATATAAATTGGCCATTTCCATATCTGCGCCATCGAAACGGCAACGCTGAATGTTACTTCCGGAAAAGGCGGTCTGTTTCAGATCGCATGCGGAAAAATCGCAACCAGAAAGATCACATTCTTTCAGCTGACTTAACGACAGGGTCATGCCAGAGAAATCGACACCTGGTAATTCAGCTCTATTCAGAAAAACCATACTGAACTGACACTGGTCAAATTGATTATCTGAGAATTCACATTGAATAACCGATGCCTTGCGGAATGAACACTGTAAAAATGATACCGAGTTAAGTGAACTTTCATTCATTGAATGAGTATCAAAAAGACAATCAGAAAATGTCGATCGACTCAGATCAGAATTCTGAACAATACCCTGAAAAAAGGTAACACCTTTCATCATACTGGCCGGAAATTCCGAGTTGATAATATTGCATTGAGAAAACCGGATATCTTCAAATACACTCTGTAAAAACAGGCAGCCAATAATATTCACACCATGAGCATCAAGCGTATCAAACCGGCAACGTTCAAAGCGGCAATCGTTGAACAATACATCGGTAAGATCGGTTGCAGAAAAAACACAGTCAAAAAATTTTGCCTGCGGAAAAACCCCACCACTTAAATCTGCCTGAAAAAAGCTTATACCGTGGTATTCAGCATCACTGATGATGTCGCCATTTTTAACCTGAGCAATTACACCCGTTGCGGTCGTTGCTGCTTCTGTTGCAATAAGGTCGTTCAGTCGCAGATTACTCAAGATGGTCTCCAGTCACGCAATACGGTGGCATCGAGATTCGCGCCACTGAAATCCGATCCTTTAACAATTGCCTGGATAAAATCCGTCCCATACATATTGGCGCCACGAAAGTTGGTATCGGTCAGGCGCGCCCGGGTCATAATGGACTCCATCAGATCGGAGCGGTTAAAACTGGCATGACTCAGATCAGCCTTCTGAAAACGGGCACTGACACTGCGGCAACCATCAAACAGAGCGCTTTTCAGAGCCGCTCCGCTAAAGTTGGTATATTCAAGACGGGCATTGGCGAATACTGCTTTTTCAAAACGGATATTCTGAAGGTTGGCCATATTCAATACCGCATCAGTGAAATTTAACTGCTTGAAAACAAAGTCTTCATCAGAACTGACGAAGCAATTACGGCTCATATCCGCAGATGTGAAATCAACCCCTTCCAGCCGGCACCCGACCCAAACCGAAGAAGGCATAACAGCACCATTGAAGCGGCTGTTAATTAATGAGGAATGTACAAAACTGCAGGTTTCCAGTTCAGCCTGTTCAAACACACAACCTTCAATGGTAACTTCCAGAAATGCCCAGCCGCGGACAGAAGCATTGCGGAAGCTGACGCCATAGAGACTGGTTTCCAGCGCATCCGGCATTACTATGGTGGCGGAATCAAAAATTGCCTGAAACAGGTCTGCTTTACTCAGTATCGTATTTTTCACAGAGCAGCGGACAAAGCGTGTACCATGGCAGATTGCGGATCCGATATTACTTCCATCGAGCACAGCATCGGTCAGGTCAGCACCACTCAAATCCGCTCTTGCCAGTACAGCGCCGGTAAAATTCGTGCCAACACAACTGGCACCACGCAGATTCACCTGCTCCATCAGGCAACCGGAAAAATCCAGCCCATCCAGTTTACAACCACTGAGATCAAGACAGGCCCAATCCTGCCGACTCAGCGCTGCTGAAGTATTCACACAGCGCATCAGCTGCTGCCGCCGCTCTGCATCATCGCTATGAGGCGACAGACCGTCTGCACCGAAATGAGCAGACAATACGTAACCAGACATAAACTGATCACGTAACTGCGACAGAGTGTCTGCTACATCGCCTTTCAGCCTTTCTTCCAGCGCCAGCAGACGCGCTTTTACTGCGCTTAAAGACTCACTTCCCGCCAACATTGGATTAGCTGACTGCTGATGCACGGCTTGCCTGGCTTTGATCAGCTCAGCATCTGCAGCAATCAATTGCCGTCGTATTTCCTGCTCGTTCAGACGAGGTAATTCTGTTCGTTGCGGCGTAGCGGATTGCTCTTCTGCAGACAATGATTCCAGACGCTGCAGTAATGCTTTTCTGTGCTGTGGTTCGACTGCAGAACCCGTAGCGGATACAGCTTCATCGCCGCGATCCATTTGACGCAGAATATCTTCAAATGACCGTTTTATCTGTGGATTAACATCAGTGATAACAGCGCGTTTGCGGGCTTCTGCGAGATCGTCAATTTCCCTGATAACACTGTCCATTTTCTCAAACGTAAACTCAGAGAAATCAATGGACGAAGAACCTGATGCAACGCCAGGCAGAAGTTTGTCCAGCACGCTGAGCATAGGGTCTGGCTCCTGAACAGCGGGAGCAGCGTCAAGACTCGCAATAAGATCTGCTTTTTTATCGGCAGCGATATCTGCCTGATCTATTCTTTTTTTGGCATCCTCGATCTGCTCACTGAGGTGTTTTTTAATTTCCTCATTCACCGCTGCGGTTTTACGCTGCATATTCTCTGAAAAAGCATTTTTTCCGCCACCTGCTGCGCCCTGCACATCTTCGGTTAACATCTGTAATGCTGTTTTATGATCAGGAGGAATCAGGTCTTTAGTATTCAGCGAATCTTCCAGAGGAGAAGGGTTTTCGATACGTCGCAGCAAGGCGTTGCGGTAGTGTGCTGCTGGCTGTGGATTTTCAGCATATTCATAGCCTAATAACACATGGCTGATTTCTTCAGCATCATCACTACAGGCTTCTGTCACACCACGCCAGATCAGCTGAACGACACCATCTTCTGCCGATTGTGAGCTGCCGCTACCGGAGACGGCTTCAGGGAAAAACCAAACAGTATCAAGATTAAGACTGATATCCGCTAACTGATAACCGCCGTTATCATCAGCGCGCTGGCGGATAACACAACGCGGAACCAGGCCGGGCAGATTACCCTTTATCTGTGGCAGTCGGGGACTTAGCCCTTCCAGCTGATAGGCTTCATTACCGCGGAGAAAGCCAGAGAACCACTGATCATCCGGTGCTGACATAAAAAGCCGCCAGTCCATATCCTGTGGATAGCCAGGAAAATAATTTTCCATGTATCTCTTATCATACGTTCCCTGATATTTAGCACGCTGCGGACAGTGAACAGGAAGAGGAGAATAACCTGCCGGGGTATAGCGTTTTTTTGCCGACTCAGTGGTTTCTGACAGCAGTTCAATATTAGGTAATTCCTTAGTCTGAAACCCTTTTCCAGCAGGATTAAGGTCATAATTCTGACCACCATAGCTGTAGCTGTAACGCAGGGGCATGGCAACGAAAGGTTGCGGCGACGATGGCAGTCCCGCCGTCCACTGCCGGTCACCAAACACGTTCAGACTCTTTTCCTGATCAGCCAGCTTCACTCGGGTTTTACCCGCCGTGACCATCTGATTATCCGCAGCGCAGAAGCGTCCGCTCAGCAACCATTCTGTGAAGGGTTTGGGCATGCCCATATCCAGCAACGGCGGATCATCCATTGCCTGCATCATGGAATCCAGATAGTCATGAAGCAGCACTGGCTTACTATCTCTGAGAGAAATGCACATAGAAGCCGATACCACCCAATACCAGCGGCGGTTGTGTTCCAGGACTCTGCTGCTGGCTGTCAACTGCATAGGTGAACAGATCTTCATAATCGATTACACAAAAATGCAGGTATAAGCAGTGTTCAGTTTGACACTGGACTGATCCAGGGCAGTAACATCACTTTTAATACTGACCAGACTCTTTTCCAGCGCTGTATTTTTATTAACCAGATCAACCATGCCGCTGTAAACCGATGCCCGCAGCTCGCTCACTAATTGGGCGGCCGGAACATCGGCTTTTACTCTTCCTTTGGCGTTGAATTTCAGTTCGACGCCCGGATTGAGGTCTACAGAAATTTTATTAGAAAATCCCGCATCAATATCAATGGTTCCGGATAAATCTATTTTCATATTCAGGTTACCACTGAAACTGATTGCCAGAGATACATCACGCTGAGCTGACAGTGAAAATGATGTTGTTCCACCAAAATTAAACGATGATTTCGCCGACTCGGAATAGGAAAAATCCATTTCAGCACTGCCCATACCATTTTCAACTTTGGTGTTGTAGGCCGCCAGTGCTCCTGTAGCTACGTTATAACTACGGGATTCGGATATCCTTGAATCATCGGTTTTGTAGGATTTGGACCAGGATGATTTGTGATTCTGTCCTTTGCCATGCCATGTCGTTTCTTCGGTAACAAAGAAATCACCCTCTTTTTTAGCTGTCATATCCGATGTCAGCTGGCCGGAAGAATTCCAGGTCTTAGCAAAAGTTTCGCGGTTTTTCTTCTTTTCCCATGCACGCAGAACGCCATTATGGAACGTCATTTCAATATTGGCGGTATTAGCATCTGTATGGGTTACTTCCAAACTATTAACGCGATCAGATACATCAATACCTTCACCGAACTTATAGTCGTAGGAGGCATTGTAACTTTTACTGACGTTCATACCTCCGGCACCCCAGGCACCATCAGTGTTAACCGAGAAGGTTTTCCCTGTTGCCGTTGTGTCTATACCTGTTGTGCCATATGACGAAGGTGTTACATCGTCGCTGCTCAGACCATTCATTTCCAGCTGGCTGAAGTCTACGCTGGTCCAATCCGGGCCGGTGTTTTCAAGAATATCGCCACTACGGCTGTCCAGCTGAACTTTTATATTCAGCGGTGCTTCCTGATCAATAAAGTTTTCTTCGTAACTGTTACCCAGATTGTAATTCCAGTAGCCACCGAAATCGTACAGATTGCCATTATGCCAATGCAGCTTATCGCCTTCCCGGATTTCAAATGCGTCACCGTAGTGACGGGTAATAATGTAATCACCTGAACTTTCATCGGCGTCTGTGATTAAAGCCACACTGGTATCGGATGGATCAATAAAATTATTATTCTGATCAAATGCACCACGATTGGTGTAATAGTTTTTGATCGTGCCACTCAGAGCACTGTCGTCTGCTCTGTTATGCTGAACCGTTGTACTGTAGTTATAGCGACCTTCTTTCGAACTGAATAACAGCATTCCCTCGGTTTTTATCACTGCATGATTCGGATTCGCATGAGTTACCGGTGCAGGATGACTGGAATTTTCCAGCGCGTATTGAATATATGGGCAATTAGGGTTGCTGTAATGGAAGCCTATCGACACCTCGGTGCCCGGTGATAATGGCATATCGTGACTGTTCATTCCGGCAGTCGCCTGAGCCTTCCGCAGCCAGGGCAGGGCTGAGTAATCATTGATAAAACCATTAAACGACACTTTATAGCGGCCGAACTCATTGCGTTGAGGTAACAGTGAAGATTGGGTATCACTGACCACCTTGCCAATCAGAGAACTGGCTTCCGGCTGAGGTGTGTTAAGCGGAGGCCGGTAGCCAACCGTTGCCGGAATCAGTGTTACTTCCACTTCATAGCTGGCGACTTCAGATGATTCCCGTCCACGGCGAACTGTGCGCAGCGCTGCAAGATTCTGACCGCGATGCTTACAGGAAATAACGACCGCCTGCGCAAAATCCCCATCGTCGTCTGTATTTACAATAAAGCCCGGATAAAAAACAGGCTGATCATGACTGGCTACCACATAGCTGCGCATTCCCGTCATGGCTTCGTAGCGCGCCTGAGCAAGATAAGAGGCTTCATCACTGGATTCGATGTCACCTATCTGTACCGTAATTTCCTTTTCGTTTTCTTCTTTATCTGCCGGATAATATTCTTCAATCAAAGTACTGGCGGTTTGTGGGTTATAGCCAACCACTTTAATCTGAACAGGACCTCTGGAATTTGTTTTCTCTTCCCAGTCGTAAAATTTCATCAGATCGTTCTGACTGCTGCCACTTTGGGTTTTAAAAATACCGTCGATAAAATCCAGATAATCAGCACCATCGGCAACCACTAACTGATTTTCGAAATGATCGAAATAATAGTAAATCCCCCAGTGTTCAGTTAAGCGACTGAAAAAACTGAAATTGGATTCCTGATACTGGCAAATCAACTGTTTTACCGGCAAGGTCGCACCAAGGCTGATATTAAGCGAAGTACCGCTATTATCTGCATCTGCCCTTAGCTGGTAGTCGATAATATCTGAAATATCGTTACCGCTTTCGTTGTAGAAAATTTCAGATTTATTATTGGTATCTGCGAGTAACAATTTAGGACGCAGACACAAAGTCCAGAGGCCATTCTTTGCTGATACATCAGTAATATAACCGCGAATGAAAATATCCTCACCATACAGATCTTCGTCGGGCTTTACTGTGTAAACGGCATCCTCGTTAATCGCTTCCGCCAGGCGCAGATTATCCGGAGCCTGACAGACAAGCCGGTATTCAAAAGGCGCACTGATGGATTCGTACCCCTCGACTTCCACCACAGTTAAATCGGTGCTGCCGACGGTCAGTTTGAAGGCGGGTACAGACATAGAAGCTTCCTGTCATATTCCTGTCATGTGATACAGGAATTCCATTGCATTTAGTTATTTAAGCGTAACCGCTTATTTAAATAACTCATTAATCAATCAGATGTTCCGACGTTGACGGAACAGCCCGATATGACTTTGCAGCGACGACTTTCTGCTGGCTATGTTTTGCTTAATTCTCCCGGGACTCATTCCCCTCAGGACATAACGATGTTCATAACGACGCTTTGTTATCCCATCCCGGCAAGCAAGATTCACAACGTATCACACAAGGCGGGCGGATGTTACATTTGTGTACAAAGTGAAAGTATTAGTCCTTTGACTGATATTCAAGTTTTATGCTAAGCCAGAGATGCTTTCAGTGCCTGTCTTTTTCTTGTAACAGGGGTCTTTTTAGCATTTTCATTCTGTTATAATTGCTCTGCTCCCTGGGGTGTTTGCCAGTCGATAAAGACCTGAGCCGATGCACTTTATTATGGAAGGTTTCATTCGCTGATGTGCGCATGTCCGCCTGACGGAAAGCCTGATTCAGTGTCTGGCCTGCCACCTTGGACCACAGGGTTCAAGGGCTTTATTTATGACAGCGGCACAGTGGGGAGCCTCTTCTTTTGACTGCTGAAAAAACAGACATTCCAGGCAAAGTTCAGATACGCCGCCAGATGCGTAGCGCGCGTCGCAATTTGTCCCGTTCATTCCGTCGCCAGGCCAGTATCGGTCTTCTGCGTTCTCTGGATCAGTCACCACAGTTCCGTTCCGCCAGACGTATTGCTGTCTATTTAACCAACGACAGCGAGATCGATACGTCGTTTTTTATCCGCACCCTGCAGAAGCGCAACAAGACGTTACTGCTGCCAGTACTGCATCCGCTGCGCAAAGGCCATCTGAGTTTTCTGCCTTATCATTCGGGCAGTCCGATGACGACCAACCGCTTCGGCATTGCCGAACCGGATTTCCGTCGTCTGAAAGCCGTACCAGCGAGCTTTATCAGCGTTATCTGTATGCCACTGGTCGCTTTTGATGAAAGTGGCAACCGGCTGGGCATGGGGGGTGGTTTTTACGACCGTACACTGGCGTTTATGCACAGACCGGGTCAGCGTCCGTCCTTAATCGGCTGTGCCTATGAGCTGCAAAAAATGCCAGCCCTGCCAGCAGAACCCTGGGATATTCCGTTAAATGCGATTGCAACGGAGCAGAAACTGCACCGCTTCTGATTGCGGCGCAGCAGAGTGGATATCAGCGGATACTGTTTTCCAGTGACATCAGGCGTTCAGGACGATTAGGATCTTCACCGTTCATGGCCGAGGTAACCGCAGCTCCGAACAGGAATACGACGGTCAGAAGGATAAGGATATCAGGCTTTTTCATTGTTATTATTTCTCCACAAGTAAGCAGTCTGGTACATCAGATAACCGTGTTCCCCAACAACGGCCATCTACCGGAATCAATATGACAGCATCTGACCAGCAAAAGTCAGACCATTAGCGTATATAACTAAGATGAATTACTGGTTACTGAAATCAGAACCGTCAGCCTTCGGCTACGAAGACCTGGAGCGTGCACCAGATAGGCGCACATTATGGGACGGCGTGCGTAATTATCAAGCCCGCAACATACTCAGAGATGACATAACTGTGGGCGATCTCGCATTTTTTTACCATTCCGCCTGTAAAGAGCCCGCAATCGTCGGTATTTGCCGGGTCACACGCACTGGCATTGCCGACCCGAGCGCCTTTGATCCGGCCTCAGATTATTACGATCCGGCTTCAGACGGAGAGAACCCGAAGTGGATTACCATTGAAGTCGAAGCTGTCAGTGCACTCAGGCCGATCATAAAGTTGAAAGATATGCGCCAGGATAGCGCACTGAAAGACATGGTTTTGCTGAATCGTTCCCGCCTGTCTGTACAGCCGGTGAGCGAGACAGAGTGGCATCACATCATGGCGCAGACTAAAGCCGTCTGACGACATGCATCCCGACCTCCTGCCGTTAGCAGGAAGGTCTCAGAGAATGGCGAATCAGAAGGCGATGGCCTGCAGCTTCGCCGGCGCAATAATGCGCTGCACCTGCTTAAACAGATCGCCGGTATCCAGCACAGAGTTACCACTGACGACTGTATTGCGCCGCACCTCCCAGAACGTTGCAGCATGCAGCACCACCATCTTATCCACAGGCTGAAATCCCATCAGCGGCTTAACCAGTGTGCCACTGAACGTGGACTGAGTGACCACGCGATTGCCTTCACAGACGATCTCTTCCACAGAGACACAGAAATCATCCATGGCCGCGCGCACGATACCAATCAGGGTTTCCATTCCTGCCAGATTCATCGGCATATCCACCATGCTGGCGTGATAGGTGAAGTCCCTCGCAGCCAGAGATTTCACCAGATGAAAGAAGCCCTGATTCCAGGTCAGCTCAATAAAATTGCCAACCAGCCGCTTATTCATTTCAGCCTGAGTAAGCGCTAACACCTGATTATCCATAATGAATCTCCACTGCCATATCCTGCGTAAGGTAGTGGTAAGCCCGGCAGATAAACAGGGTCGATCGTCCCATTTTGGCGGTCCAATCAGGCCAGATAACTCTCAGTCAGTCAGCCATTCAGCTAATTGCTGATAAATACGCTGACGCTGCTCCGGTGACTCGTTGACCAGATGATGCTGGCCGCCCGGCAGAATCTTCAGGCGCTGATTGGGAAACTTTTCTGCCAGTACTTTCATATTGTGCTGCCAGTCGACCGTCTGATCCGCATCGCCCTGAATAATGTTAACCATTACCGAGGATGGCGGCAGAGACTCTACATAAGGCAGCCAGACTTTCAGCGCACTGACCCAGCGGACATTTAGATGATGAGGCTGCAACGGATCGCGCAGCAGAAATTCACCAAACTCCGGATTACCTGAATTCTGTTTGAACTTGCGCTTAACCCGGCGCACAAAGAAGCGGGCAAAGGTATGTATTATGCGTCCGGACGCCCAGCCCTTCGGACGCACCAGAGGCGCCATCAGTGACACCGCAGCAAACGGATTCTGCTCCGCGGTGAAGTGTCGCTTCAGCAGATAGTTGATCAGAATGGCGCCACCCGTGCTCTGCCCGAACGCATACAAAGGCCCCGGCAAATGCGCCTGAGCCTGCTGCAGAACCTGACTGAAGACCTCGTCGTACTCCTGAAAGCTGTCAATGGCCGCCTGCTCGCCACTGGACAGTCCATGCCCCGGCAGATCAAAGGCGACTACGTTCCACCCCTGTTGCAGGCAAAAACGGATCAGCGAGCCATACAGACCGACGTGATCGTAATAACCATGAACGACCACAGCAGTCCCTTTGGCATCCGCATGTTTCCACACCTGAACCGCCACCTGATAACTGCTGCACTCCATCAGGCCGGCGTAATGACCAACCGCGCCCTCTTCCTCGAGCCCCAGCGAATAGTAATCACAGTACTGCTGCCATAATGCACCTTCGGCAGGCTGGCTCAGATGCCAGTCCATTGCACTCAGTTCTGATACAACGCCGTTCTTACTCCAGCTCATTGATACATTATCCCGGATTCAATCAGTCTTTATTGTCGGCTAAAAATTAACAATTGGCACGTTTAAGCTGACAACAGATGGTTTCAGAAAACAATCCAGTACTTCATCAAAGAGCCACATCTGCCCACAACCTCAGAGAATTAAAATGGCCCCATGAGTTGCCTGTCCTTTATCCGATGTAACCAGGAGATAAACAAAGCAGTACATATCGAACTCAGCAGGGTCAGAACAGTTGTGCTCAACCGAGCACCCGAACCCAACACCTACGCATAAAAAAGGCCGCATAAGCGGCCTC
>NZ_DJIO01000073.1:25177-25470 GCF_002433655.1 Thalassolituus sp. UBA6592
TAAGCGGCCTCTTTTCTATCTGATCTAATCCGAAGATTAAACAGAGTAGTACATATCGAACTCAGCCGGGTCAGAACAGTTGTGCTCAACCGAGCACCCGAACCCAACACCTACGCATAAAAAAAGGCCGCATAAGCGGCCTCTTTTCTATCTGATTTAATCCTGGGTGGATTAAATAGTAGTACATATCGAACTCAACTGGGTCAGGATAGTTGTGCTCAACCGAGCACCCGAACCCAACACCTATGCATAAAAAAAGGCCGCATAAGCGCACTGCTGTCCCACAGTTTGGG
>NZ_DJIO01000044.1:0-6654 GCF_002433655.1 Thalassolituus sp. UBA6592
TTTAAACTGTGGGACAGCAGTGGCATCTGCCGGTTTCTTTATATCTGCTTTACTGCGTTGCAGACGCTCAGTCAAAATCCAGAATCAACAAGCGGCCTTCAAAACGTTTTGGTTCCAGCGCGTACCAGAATTCATGGGTATAGGAACCTGGCCAGGCTTTCTCGCATTTTTCACATAATTCATCAAAGGTGGAACGGCCCGGATCGGCGAGGATAATTTTCTTCACGCCGGCACGTTTCGCCCGTTTGAATAATTTAAACAGATCGTCCACCAGAGCATCCCAGAAACAGATATCTGCGCCAATTACGACGTCGAATTCCGCCAGGTCTTTGCCTTTCATATCACTGAATGACGCCTGCAGAGGTTTTACTTTGCAGTCGTTGGCGGCTGCCATGACTTCGAGGTAAGGGAATACGTTCTCGTCCAGATCCAGTCCGGTAACTTTGGCTTTCTGCTGACTGGCGCAGTAAACAGAGGCCGGGCCCCAGCCGCATCCTAATTCCAGCAGACGGGTATTTTTCTTCAGCTTGTTATCCTGCAGGTAGTCCATGATCAGGAAGCTGGAAGACCAGGTCTTGTGGCCGTGAATATTGGGTTGGGCAATACGCTTCAGCTTTCTGACTACCGGACTTTTCGCCGTCAGCATATAAATGCCGTAGGCCATTTGCAGATGATCCTGTTCAAACACTTCCAGGCGGGGCATAACAAAAAATCCTGTTAAATCAGAAAGGTGCCAGTGTACCCGGTTTTTATCGGCCAGCAATAGGCGCATTCCCGGCATTGTATTATCCCGGCGGTATCGGTGTGGCTGCGCCTCAGTTGCGGAAGACTATTTCGGGAAATCGTTCAGTGCAGATGCATGTTGCCGGATTTCTGTTGCGGCAAAGTGACAGCAGGCATGACTTGCTTTGTATAGCTTTGAATAGGTATTGTATAACTTTATGGGTGGGCCACTACACTCATAGCTGCACTATATAGCTGCCCTATAAACGTAGGTGGCTATCCATTGACGCAGGTGGCGGCACTCATAGTCGCACTGCATAGCCACACTGCAAACGGGTACAGATGCTTGCATGCTTGTGTGCAGGCACAGGCTAATAAGAAGGAGACAGCACGATGGCGAATAAATCTTTACAGGGCAGTGTGGCGTTTCTGCTGCTGACACTGTCTGGCTGTTCCACTCCCGCTATTGAGCAGCAGGGCTGGCGTCAGCCACGGCTGACACCACAGGGGTTTTTTGATGGGACCCTCTGCGCTGATGGTGTGGTGAACGGTTTCAGCGGTGAGCAGCTGCGTCAGTTTAATGCGGTTATTGAAGCGTCCTGGTCCGCCACGGGTACGGGCACACTGGACGAGGTTTTCTATTTTTACGATGAGCCAGGCAAAGCGCCGGTGCGCGAACCCCGGGTATGGACACTGAACCCAGCCGATGATGGTTATCTGGCCAGTGCTACGGATGTGCCTGAGCCAACGCTGATGCGCTATGCGGGCAATACCATTTCTATGGGCTACACCCTCAGATACGGTGAGCCGGGGGATACCATTGATCTGTCCATGGATGACCGTATGTATATGGTGGCGGAAGATCTGGTGGTCAACGAAACCACAATGACCAAATTCGGTATAGAAGTGGGGCAGGTGCTGCTGGTCATGCGCAAAGTGCCGGATGCATCTTATTGTCAGCTGCCGGCGGCAGAATAAGTGTGAACCGCGGGTTTCGTTTACTTTTTGACCTCAGTCCGGCACTTGAGCTTTATTAATGAAAGCGAGGCAGATTACCTTTAAAAACAGGATTATGTGTTAGGTTTGAGAATCTGATCCCTTATAGTACGCCGGTACTTCACATAACCTGCTGCCGGCGTTATTCCGTTTAAATTCTGTAGAATAACTTCACAGTTTTTGGGCATCATTAGTGCCAGATTAGCGGCGTCTGCAGTAAACAGATAACTTTCAGGAGAATGGATATGGTTAAAGCGTTAGTAGGGATTGCCGACGGCAGCGAAGATATTGAAGCGGTGAGCATTATCGATACTTTGCGTCGTGGTGGTGTTGACGTCACGGTGGCGTCGGTTATGGATAATCTGACCATTACCTGTGCCAACGGCACAAAAATTACCGCCGATGCGATGATCGCAGATTGCACAGATACTGAGTGGGATGCGGTGATTGCGCCGGGCGGTATGCCGGGTGCTGAACATCTGTCAGCGGATGAAACCTTTATTGCGCTGATGAATAAGCAGCTGGCTGCAGGCAAAGTGGCAGCGGCTATCTGTGCCTCACCGGCGGTTGTCATGGCAAAACACGGTATGCTGAAGGGCAAGAAAGCCACCTGTTATCCGGGCTTTGAAGAGCTGCTGCTGGAGTCTGCCACCATGGCATTAACGGAAGGCGTTGTTGTTGATGAAAACATCGTCACCAGTCGTGGTCCGGCAACAGCGGTTATGTTTGCTTTAGTATTGGTCGGTAAGCTTTGCGGTCCGGAAAAGTCCCGTGAAGTGGGTCAGGGGATGCTGGCTTACGCCTGATCATTGGCAGCATCAGCAAGCGCAGGAAGGAAGAAACACAGGAAAGCCGGAGATTGCTCCGGCTTTTTTGTTTGCGTCTTTTAATCTTCGTTTTTTAATCTTCGTTTTTTAATCTTCGCCTTTTCATCTTAGTGTGATGAGCTGTTACCGGATTTCTCCCTGTCGCCGTATACCTCAATGACCCAGTCCGGGTGTTTATACAGAATACGCAGATCGCGGTAGCGCCTGACATCGCGGAACATGGCAACCCAGTCGTGAATCTGCAGATGCCAGGCATTGTAGGGCTGAGCCGGCATGCGCGTAACACCGTATTTTATTTCACCGGCGTCGCGTTCATCGCGGAAAGTGCCGAACAGGTGATCCCAGATAATAAAAATGCCACCGAAATTACGGTCGATCTGTTCAGGGTTGCTGCCGTGATGCACGCGGTGGTGCGACGGTGTATTCAATATTTTTTCCAGCCAGCCCAGACGACCAACCTGTTCGGTATGCAGGAAGAACTGATACACCAGATTGGCTTCGATCGCGATCAGTACCCAGTCTTTATCGAAACCGACCAGTGCCGCCGGAATCCACCAGAAAAACCAGGCGCCGGATAAAGCGAAAGTAAAATTCTGGCGCAATGCCGTGGAGAAATTCATGTGCTCAGAAGAGTGATGGGTGACGTGTACGTTCCAGAACCAGCGCACTTTGTGCATCAACACATGGTTGATGTAAAAACACAGATCGATAAAAACCACCAGTGCCAGAACACTCCACACCGAGAGCTCCGGGTTCCACTGCAGGCCGAAGTCATACACCCAAAGATAAAACGCCTGAATAAAAAGGGCGATGGCAATACCGTCCACGACTTTATAGGACGCGCCGATTACCAGATTGGCGGCAGTTTCTTTGAAGTAATAAATCTGTCCGCGCTGTTTGTACTGAGCGTACAGGTGCTCAGCGACCATAACGCTGCTGAAAATGATGCCGAATGCTGCAATAAACAGCAGGGCGTGCCAGATATCCTGCATGCTGACCTCGTCAGATAGTTGTTATTTTTGTGGTGTTTCGGTTGTGCTTCTGTTGTTTTTAGGGCGTCGTTTTAAAGGTTGCTGGTTGAGCTCTTGTTATCTGCAACCAGCTTAGCCTGCCTGTATTAACTTCGATTGACATTTCATGCCATCATTTTGACAATCTCTGCCAGAAGCGACGCAGGCTGTTTCTGGCTGCCGGAAAGTCAGAGGGATGGGTCCAGAGGTCTGAGTCAGTTGAGATTAAATGGGAGCGATCATGGGGTTGTTGGCAAATCTGCAGGTCAGCGGGGATCTGGCCGGGCTGGTTAAGGAATATATGCTTGGCCGACAGCTGACTGATTCTGATTTATACCGTTATCTTTCCGGGCTTTCGGCCAATGATCGTATGGCGTTCAGGCAGTGGTGGCGGGTGCTGGATGAGTTGCAGGCGTTGTGTACGGATGAGCCGGTTGGTATTGCATTGGGCAAGCGGATTCGTGCCGACTATGTCGGCGTGCTCGGCCATCTGTTGCTGTCCAGTGAGCATCTGAACGACGCATTGCAGGGCTTTCAGCGTTACCAGCGCCTGTTACACGATGGTGATCGGGCACAGATAAGCGCGAAAGATGGATGGATCTGTATGAGCTGGACGACAGATTATGGCGCATCATCACGCTTATCAGATGAAGTGCTGGTGGTGGGCGTGATTCATTTTATCCGTACCCTGACGGCCGATGATGCTCTGGCGCCGGCCATGGTGGATTTCACCTTTGCAGAGCCTGCGGAATCAGCAGAGCTTGCGGATGCCTGTGGCTGCAACGTGCGCTTCAGTCAGAAAACCACAGCACTGTACTTTAAACCGGCGGATATGCTGTTGCCGGTTCAGCAGAGTAATCCGGGCACGCACGCTTTGCTCGATCAGCAGGCACAGGCGCTGATGGGCATTCTGCCGGCGGAAGATCCGTTTACGCTGAATCTTAAGCATGCACTACTGATCGCTATCCGTCAGGGGCAGCCGGATATCGGGTGTGTAGCCCGTACGCTGCATCTTTCTGAGCGCACGCTGTTCCGGCGGCTGAAAGCGGCGGGGCTGGTATTCAGCGATATTATGACCCAGGCACGCATGCAACTGGCGAAGGAATATCTGCTGGAAGGGCGGCTGACGCAAAGCGAAATTGCACTGCTCTTAGGGTACTCCGAACAAAGCGCTTTTAACCGTGCCTTTAAACAGAACACAGAATTACCACCTGGTGTCTGGGTAAAAGGTCAGCGCGGCTGATATCCTTTATCTTTCCTTTGGTTACGGCGGTTTACACGGGCCATTTCGCTCTGTACAGTACGTGCCTCTTTTCATTCATGTGGCCTGTCGTGGGGGCCACCACTGACAAGGATATGATATGCCTGTTATTACCCTTCCTGATGGTTCCAAACGCGAATTTGCTCAACCCGTAACCCTGATGCAGGTTGCCGAAGACATCGGCCCTGGTCTGGCGAAAGCGACGGTATGTGGCCGTATCAACGGCAAGCTGGTTGATGCCTGTGAACTGATCACGGAAGACTCCGAAATTACCCTGATCACCGGTCGTGATCAGGAAGGTCTGGAAGTTATCCGTCACTCTTTCGCTCACCTGGTTGGTCATGCTGTTAAGCAGCTGTACCCAACCGCTAAGATGGCTATTGGCCCGGTGATCGACGACGGCTTTTATTACGACATCGATTTTGAACGTCCATTTACACCGGAAGATGTCGCCGCGATTGAAAAACGCGTAAAAGAGCTGATCAAGAAAGACTACGACGTTGTAAAAGAAATGACGCCGATTAAAGACGCGCGTCGTGTCTTCGTAGACCGTGGTGAAGATTACAAAGTCGAACTGATCGATGATCTGATCGAGAAGGGCGAAGAGGCGGTGGGCCTGTACCACCACGAAGAATACATCGACATGTGTCGTGGTCCTCACGTTCCGAATACCCGTGTTATGCGCATATTCAAACTGCAGCGTGTATCCGGTGCCTACTGGCGCGGTGATTCGCAGAACAAACAGTTGCAGCGTATTTACGGTACTGCATGGAACGATAAGAAGGATCTGAAGGACTATATTACCCGCATCGAAGAAGCGGAAAAACGCGATCACCGTAAGCTGGCAAAGCAGTTGGACCTGTTCCACCTGCAGGAAGAAGCGCCAGGTATGGTGTTCTGGCACCCGAATGGCTGGACCATGTATCAGGTGCTTGAGCAGTACATGCGTAAAGTACAGCGTGATGCCGGTTACCTTGAGATCAAAACGCCTCAGGTTGTTGACCGTACACTGTGGGAGAAATCCGGCCACTGGGAACATTACCAGGACGCCATGTTCACCACCGAATCGGAAAAACGCCACTACGCCGTGAAGCCGATGAACTGCCCATGTCATATCCAGGTGTTTAACCAGGGGCTGAAGAGCTACCGTGAACTGCCAATGCGTCTGGCGGAGTTTGGCTCCTGTCACCGTAACGAGCCATCAGGTGCGCTGCACGGCATTATGCGTGTGCGTGGCTTCACCCAGGATGACGCGCACATCTTCGCTACTGAGAAGCAGATCCGTCAGGAAGCCTCTGATTTCATCAAGCTGACGCTGGATGTGTACAAAGACTTCGGTTTCGACGCGGTGGAAATGAAGCTGTCTACCCGTCCGGAAGGCCGTATCGGTGATGATGCCCAATGGGATCTGGCCGAAGCGGCACTGGAAGATGCGCTGAATGAAGCGGGTCTGGAGTGGGAGCTGCAGCCAGGCGAAGGTGCCTTCTACGGTCCTAAGATCGAATTCTCCCTGCGCGACTGTATCGGCCGTGTATGGCAGTGCGGTACCCTGCAGCTCGACTTTATGCTGCCAGGACGTCTTGGTGCCCAGTTCGTCGATGAAGATGGCGAACGTAAAACACCAGTGATGCTGCACCGTGCTATTCTGGGCTCGTTTGAGCGTTTTGTTGGTATTCTGATCGAGCACTACGCTGGTGCAATGCCACCATGGCTGGCGCCAAAGCAGGCTTCAATCCTGAATATTACTGACAATCAGGCAGAATATTGCGAAAAATTGGCCAAAACCCTGAATTCAAAAGGGTTTAGAGCACAAGCGGACTTGAGAAACGAGAAGATC
>NZ_DJIO01000044.1:6979-7344 GCF_002433655.1 Thalassolituus sp. UBA6592
TTTAAAATCCGCGAGCACACATTACACAAGGTCCCTTACCTGCTCGTGGTAGGGGATAAAGAAGTTGAAACAAACACCGTCGCTGTGCGTACCCGTACCGGTGAAGACCTGGGTACTATGAGCATTGAAGCCTTTACAGAACTGCTGGAAGGCGGCATAGCACAGCTCGGTCGGTTTGGAATGGAGAACTGAATATCAGACGCGATAACAGAAGAGGCGGCCGCCAAGACAACCGTGCCGCCATCAACGATCAGATCCGTGCAACCGAAGTACGCCTGATCGGAGCAGATGGGGGCCAGGTTGGCATTGTTGGTATAGACGAGGCGCTGCGCATCGCAGAGGAAGCCGAACTGGATCTGGTTCAG
>NZ_DJIO01000173.1:0-145 GCF_002433655.1 Thalassolituus sp. UBA6592
AGGCCATGCGTAAAGCCGGTCTGCCGGATGCCACTGGTGCGACCACCATCAATAAACTGTGCGGTTCCGGCATGAAAGCCACCATGATGGCCCACGATGCCATTAAAGCAGGCTCTGTCGATATCGCCGTCGCCGGCGGCATGGA
>NZ_DJIO01000173.1:439-828 GCF_002433655.1 Thalassolituus sp. UBA6592
CGCCGTCGCCGGCGGCATGGAATCCATGTCCAACGCGCCATACGTAATGGAAGGCGTACGCACGGGCTACCGTATGGGTGCCGGCAGTGCGCCACAGGATCATATGTTCCTCGATGGCCTGCAGGATGCTGAAACCGGTAAGCTGATGGGTGCTTTCGCCCAGGAAATGGCTGATAAGAAAGGTTATACCCGCGAACAGATGGACGAATACGCCATCATGTCCCTGACCCGCGCCAAAGACGCCATCGAAAAAGGCCTGAATAACGCTGAAATCGTTCCTGTCACCGTTACCAGCCGTAAAGGCGAAACCCTGGTTGAAAACGATGAGCAGCCATTCAACGCTAACATCGAAAAAATCCCGACACTGCGTCCGGCGTTTGCCAAAGACG
>NZ_DJIO01000173.1:1128-3879 GCF_002433655.1 Thalassolituus sp. UBA6592
TGCGTCCGGCGTTTGCCAAAGACGGTACGATCACAGCTGCCAATGCATCTTCTATCTCTGATGGCGCATCGGCACTGGTTCTGATGAGCGAATCAGCCGCCAGCGCAAAAGGCGTTCAGCCACTGGCACGTATCGTTGCTCACAGCACTCAGTCCCAGCATCCGTCTGAATTCACCGTAGCGCCAGTCGGTGCCATCGAAAAAGTTCTGGCCAAAGCCGGCTGGAGCAAAGACGATGTCGACCTGTATGAAATCAACGAAGCCTTCGCCATGGTTGCCATGATGCCGGTGGACGAACTGAAGCTGGATATCAATAAAGTAAATATCTACGGCGGAGCCTGTGCTCAGGGCCACCCGGTGGGCTCTACCGGTTCACGCCTGATCGTGACCCTGATGAACGCGCTGAAAAACACCGGCGGCAAAAAAGGTGTTGCCGCCCTGTGTATCGGTGGCGGTGAAGCAACAGCCATCGCTATTGAGTTGCTGTAAGCAGCACAAAGCACTGCCACGGTCAGCAGTTTAAGGCCGGGCCAGAACGGGTAGCGCAGCGATGCGCTACCCGTTTTTTTGTGTCCGCGGCAAAGTGCCGTCATCCACGCCGGAACAGCCTCTGTGACATTTATGACAGCACACTGCTATATTAAGAAAACAACAGGTTGACTGAATGGTGACCGCCAGTGTCTTTGATTATGTTCGACATGGGGCGTCGTATCGAAACTCCGGTCCGCCCGGACGAGTTCCGGGTGCGGGCGATGTCGGCCAGTGAAAAGACCAGCCATATCGATAAAGATACTGCACACAGCGGTACAGCCAACGAAATCCATGCCTACTATCAGCAGCAGGAACGACCGCCTGACGGAATTTCTGCCTGCCGTGACATCATGAGTAAACGGGTCATTACCCTGAAACCAGACGATTCCATTAACACCGCATGGAATACCCTGTCTGACTGCGGCTTTCATCACCTGCCGGTCATCGACGATAAGCGCAATGTGGTTGCGATTCTGTCAGACCGCGATCTGCTGCAGGCGCTGGTGCATAATGCCGATATCTGGGATAACAGCATGATGGACGTTGCAGCACACCCGGTGGTCTGTGTTTTACAAAGTACCGATATCCGTCAGGCCAGCAATATTCTCTATGAATACGATATTGGTGCCTTACCTGTTCTGAACGACGAGCATCAGCTGTGCGGCATCATTACCCGCAGTGATGTGCTCAAACTGTTAAGCCATTACGGTCCGATGGAACTCTGGGCGTAAGCCCCGATGTTTGCGGATTAAGGAGTATATGTGGCCAATCATTACGAACTGATTCATCCGAAAACTCACCTTCGTGTTCTTTCCCGTTACGAAATCCAGATGCTGAAAGATGTCAGCAGTGAAACCCATGAACTGGTGCGACGCTGCTGTTATGCAGCACTTAATTCCGGCAGCCAGGAAGATGATTACCTGCAACTGGAAGAAGATTTCAGCAATTTTAATGTCGAAGTTCAGCAGGAAGACCGCGGTATTGTTCTGAATCTGGTCAATCCGCCAGCCCGCGCCTTCGTTGACGGCGAAATCATCCGCGGTATCCGTGAGCAACTTTTTTCCGTTTTGCGCGATGTACTGTACGCCCAGGAGTCCATCCTGAAAGCGCATCGTTTTGACCTGCACAAAGGTGAAGATATTACTAACGCTGTTTTTCACCTGCTGCGTAACGCCAACCTGCTGAGACCAGATCAGAAACCGAATCTGGCCATTTGCTGGGGTGGCCATTCCATCCCACGGCATGAATATCAATACACCAAAGACGTCGGCTACCAACTGGGCCTGCGCGGTCTGGATGTTGGCACCGGCTGTGGACCAGGCGCAATGAAAGGCCCGATGAAAGGCTGCACCATTGGTCATGCCAAGCAACATAAGCGCGATGGCCGCTACATCGGCATTACCGAGCCAGGCATTATTGCTGCGGAAGCACCCAACCCGATTGTCAATGAACTGGTCATTCTGCCGGATATTGAAAAACGCCTGGAAGCCTTTATCCGTCTGGCTCACGGTATTGTTATTTTCCCGGGCGGCCCGGGAACTGCAGAAGAAATTCTGTACCTGCTCGGCGTACTGTCTCATCCGGATAATCAGGAAATTCCTTTCCCGATGATTATTACCGGTCCGCAGGAATCCGGTGACTATTTACGTGAAATCGACCGTTTTATTGGCCTGACGCTGGGTGAAAAAGCACAGCAGCGTTACCAGCTAATTATTGATGATGCCGCCGCTGTGGCGCAGTCAATGAAAGACGGTTTTAAAGAAGTCGAAGCCTATCGTCGCTCTCACAGCGACGCCTATTTCTTCAACTGGGCATTAACGGTGGACGAAGATTTCCAGCTGCCGTTTGAGCCAACCCACGAAGCCATGGCAGAACTGAAGATTCACAAGTCTTTGCCACAACATGAACTGGCCGCCAATCTGCGCCGTGCATTTTCCGGTATCGTTGCCGGTAATGTTAAGGCCTCCGGGGTTAAACGGGTTATGCAGTATGGTCCGTATAAACTGTCCGGTGACAGCGACATCATGGATGCCATGGACAACCTGCTGAATGCCATGGTTGAACATGGCCGGATGAAGATCAAAGGCGATTACACGCCCTGCTACGAAATCGTACGCTGACGTCAGCGCACGACAGGCAAGAAAGAAGCGGCTGAAAAGCCACTGCTGTCCCACAAATTTCTATTTAAGCATTTGCTAGAAACGTCAGGCCCCTTGTCCTC
>NZ_DJIO01000077.1:0-37062 GCF_002433655.1 Thalassolituus sp. UBA6592
AATTTGGTCCACCGAAGGTGCCCGCAGGGGCGAAGGCAGGATGCCGGAGAGACACCAGTAGCGAGCCTGCGAGAGGAAAGCTCGTCAGCACATCCTCCAGCCATTTCTCTCGCTTTATTCATCGCAAACGAAATCCAGAAAAATCCTCAGTCCTGCGAACCAGATATCTGCTGTACCAGAGCCTCCAGTTCAGCAAACTGCTGTGGGGTAAAACAGCGTATGCCATGCTGCTCCAGCAGGGCAGCGGTCACCCCCCGGCCTGCGACCAGAGTGCCGGAGAAGGTTCCGTCATAGATACCGTCAGCGCCACAGGACGGCGAGCGGGCGGCCAGCAGAGCCGCAACTGCGCCGTGTTCCCGGGCTATGGTCAAAGCATTCTGAGCACCCAGTACAAACTCTGCACTGACATCCTGACCATCGCGGGTATGGACAGCCGCGTTGCCATGCAAAACCTCAGTTCCGTCTGCAACGGACGCTGAGGATGTGGTGATAATTTCCGCCGCAGGGCGGGGCGTAGGCAGTCCACCGGCGACTTCCGGGCAGACAGAAACCAGCAGGCCCTGCTGCTGCCATTCATTCAGGCGCTGCTGCGCGTGGTGGACTTTCTGATCGTTGGCTTTGCCGTCATAGCGCACCGGCTGACCGAGCAGGCAGGCACTGACCAGAATTTTCATGCAGGTTCTTCCTCTGAGGCATCGGTTTTACGGGCAAGAAAATGTACATAGCGGCCCAGACGGCGATAAGGCTCCTGTAAACCAAATTCGAGATCTGCCGCGTTTACTTTTTCCTGGGTAATACGTTCGCGGATTTTCTGGTGCATATGATCGTGAACGCAGCGGATACCGCGCCAGCTTTTCACCTGAAAGCCCAGTTGCTGTAACGCCGCTTCGATTTTATCCGGATCAAGCGGATGCTGAGGGGCGTTACCTTCGGCACGTAAACGCTGGTTAGCGGAGGTGGGGGCATGGGTGCGGCCATTCATAATCTGGCGCCACTGGTGCCCGTGAAGGTTATAAAACATCAGCGATAACCAGCCACCGGGTTTTACTTTATCGGCCAGTAACGGCAGTGCGGCAAAGGGATCTTCCAGCCATTCCAGTACGGCGTGGTTCATCACCACATCAAACTGACCGGGAAAGACCTTGTCCGCCTGCTGTAATGAACACAGCTGACAGTTCAGTGGCAGGTTGTCTGCGGCAAATTGGTCCTGTGCCAGCGTCAGCATCTCAGCAGAAATATCACACAGACTGATGTGTGCTCCCTGTTTGGCCAGCTGCAGGCTGAACTGCCCCTGACCACCGCCGATGTCCAGCACCCGGGCGCCAGCAACGGGTACTGCCTGATCGGTAAAATCCTGCTGCAGCGCTGCTAAGCGCAGCTGGCCCTTAGGCGTCGCGTAAATAGTGCGGGCAAAGCGTTTGGCAATATCGTCGAAGTTGCGGTCAGCCTGGGTGGCCGCAGGCTCATAGGGCTGATATTTGGACGGCTTGTCCGCACTTTGCCCGTTTTCTGAGGCGCAATTTTCTGGTGCAGAGTTGTCTGACGTAGGGTTATCTGAGCTGGACATGGTTGCTGGTTATCCGGATATGAAAGGCCATTTTAAGTCAGAGGCTGTTAAATACCAGATACAAAAAAGCCGGGGGAAACCCGGCTGCTGAGCGTGTTGAAAAAGAAGAGGGCAGAGGCGTACAACACGGGTGTAAATCAGAGGTGTACATCAATTAGCAACGATCAGACGCTCCATGCGTTCGAGATCGTTCAGTACCCGCCAGTCTCCGCCGCCTTCGGTGACTCTGTGTTGCCAGTTGTCGAGTCGGTTGAGGTAGTCTCGCGGGTCGATATTATCACTGCGTAACTTAGTGACATTGAGAGCAACGACGTGAATGTTATCCATGCTAATTGGAAAGTCTCGGGTGTAATCATCGGGTAAGTCCTCTTCTAAATCTGAAAAAATAAACACGTATTTTTCACCGGCTCCGGTTTCGTTCAGATATTCCGTGGCCTGCAACATACCGCCGCTGATGTCGGTATTGGCGCTGCCGTATTTCAGCTTGCCGGCGAAATCATCAATCGCCTGTTTAAAGCTGCGCTTCTGCTCGTTGGCGGTGCTCGGGCGCATATCGAAGGTGGCTTTGGCGAGGATGTCTTTCTCGCTGAAAGAGCCGCTGTCGATACGGGCGACCGCCATCGAATCACCGCTGTTCAGATTGGCCAGCAGGTAATTGATAATGGCCTGCGCTTTATGCAGTTCCTGGGTGTAGGTACCTGAGGTATCAATCAACAGGTACACGGCTTTTGTTTCCGGTCTGGCCTCGCCACAGCCACTCAGCGCAAGGCTGAGCGGCAGGGCGGCGGTTAACAGAAGTTTTTTTACGCTGTTCATGGCAATTCTCCTCAGGTTCAGGCGGCTGCCACCGCGCCGTTGTCTGCGTCTTTTTCGGCTGCTTTTGCATTGCCGCGGCTTTTGCGGCTGCGTGCCGGTTTCTCTGCGGCTTCTTCCACACTGACATCCGGAATGGCGTCAGCGACTTCGTCTGTGCTCTGTGAGCGGTGACGCAGGCTGATGACCAGGTGTTCGATGCTCAGCGGTACCATGATCAGCAGGTCATAGGCATGCATCAGCAGCCGGGCACTGTGTTCCAGCAGGTTGCCCAGGGCACGGCTGGCAATGGCTGTGATGCGGATTGCAGCGACTAACAGCAGACCCAGTACCGTACGCAGGGAGTGGATAAACGACTCCAGCGGGATGGCGATAAAGGCCAGCGCGAAAGGCAGTACAAACCCCATCACCATTTGCCCGATGGACGGAATCCAGCGGAACTCCGCGTGGCTTGCCGCTACGCCACTGGCTGCAGCGGTTACACCGGTCAGCGACTGAGTCAGGGCTTCACGGTCCAGTGCCAGCAGATCACGCATATAAGCCAGCGATGCTTCAATACCGGCCAGCACACAGAGGATGGTCAGGCTGATCACCATCATGCGGCGGCGCATTCTGTCATCCATGCTGCTGATCATCGGGAACAGGCGTGTAACCCGCAGCGATTCCAGCAGAAACAGTCCCATGGCAATCTCAATCAGGATGATCACCAGCGCGGCGATATCCGAGGTTTTCAGCGCACCTATGTAGCTGGTGCCACCGACCATTTCCGACATTGGCAGAGCGATCAGCTGGAAGTTGATCAGGCCACCCATTACCGCGATGGTCAGTACCAGTCCTGAGATAAAGAACTGGGTCAGCGAGCTGGATGCCAGACTGCGCACTGCAGCATCTTCACCACGCCGGATTTCTTCAAACTGCGCCATCTGTTTATCCAGCTGATGGGTGCGCTTATCCAGGCCGTCCACAGTGGCCGCAACTTCATCCATTTTGCTGTTCAACGTGCGCCATTCAGGCTGCATTCTGGCCAGCAGTTTGTGGCGTTGCGCGGCACTGTTCTGCCAGGCTTTCAGTGTTTCTTTGTGGGTGTCTTCCACCGCACCTTTAATGTTGTTCAGTACCTTGGCGACTGCCGGATCACCGTGGCTTGGCAGTGCCGCGATGGTATTCACCACCTCACTCCAGGCCGGTGGCAGCGGCGGGTTCTCGCCGGATTCACGGTACGTTTCTTCGATATCGTCAATGGCGGAGGCGATATCACGGTGCAGCGCCGGGTAGCCGGAAAGATCACGGGCAACCAGAGCCTGGATGCGGGTGAATTCCCGTTCGATGCGGCGTTCTGCATCGTTACGCGCTGCGGCCAGCAGCACTTCGCGGTTGCGCTTCACCAGGTGGCGCTCCAGCTGGCTCAGCGAGCGGCTGGTAAGGCGCAGTACGTTGCGCAGTCCTTCGCCGGTTGAGCGCAGCATGTTGTGCGCCGGGCGGCGGCCAAAATAAAGCAGGGTCATTGCCAGCAGCAGCCAGACCGTTGCCGAAACGGCTGTGTTGGCGGACCAGAGTGTCAGTAGTGAGTCCATCTTCCCGTCCTCTTACGTTTGTTTGTCTGTTTGGTCGGGCGGTGCGTTGTGTACCGCCGATGAATACAGATTGACGGAGGCCGGTGAAAAATCGGTGAGAAGAATGTGATATCTGTCGCGTGGGTTACCTGTTGCGGTCTGCCACGACGGAAAGCAGTGTTATGCTCAAAGGCACGGCTGATCAGGCCCTTTTTACAGCACCTTTTGCAGCACCTTCACGGTTTGTGTCGGGAGACCCCTGAATGATCAAGATTTTCTGGGTGGAAGATCAGAGCCACTGGATTGATAAATTCCGCCCTCTGCTGGAACGCACAGACTTTGCCCCGGGGGCGGAAGGGGAGCTTGCGGCTGCACAACACAACCGGCTGGAAGTCTTTAAATTCAGTGAACCGGCCATTAATCGTATTCAGCAGACCGCTGACGACGATGCGCCGCATATCGCCATTCTTGATGCCAATCTGAACGGTAATGACGACGGTGGCTTCAGCGTATCCAAAGCGTTATTGAAAAAGTGGCCGGCACTGCCGATCGTATTTCTGTCGGAACATTCGGGCACGGGCATTGAGCAGAAAGCCTTTGAAGAAGGTGTCACCCAGGATTTTATCGCCAAACATCAGCGCAATATTGACGGCGTTTTACTGTGGCGCATGAAGGCGCTGTTGCGCCAGAGTCTGCAACCGGCGGCGAATAAAAAAGCACAGCTGGTGAGTGGCGATCTGCGTATTGATCTGGTCAGCTGGGAAGTCTGGTGGAAGGGCAACAAACTGATGAATCCGGCCAATGCGGCACGCCCGCTGGCGCCGACGCCGAGGAAAATTCTGCGCTTTCTGGTGGAAGCATCGCCACGTCCGGTAGCCACCATGCAGATGGCGGAATGGCTGGAGGCGGATCTGGAAAAATTTTCCTACGCCAATTATCGCCAGCACATTAAAACCCTGCGTAAATCCCTGGCCCAGGCTCATGGTGATGAAGAGGCATTTATGGCGCTGTGTAAGCAGGGTGAGGCCGTGGTGACCTTTGGTGCAGAGGGAGCGTATTTGTGGAAAGCGCCCAAAGCGTAATTTTTTGACAGTAATAAACAGGTAGCAGCGCGATGACGGAACAGAGCAATAACGATAAATTTTCCTTCCGCATTCATTATCCGTGGCGCACGCTGCTGGCGGTTATTCTGCTGCTGTTTTATGCCCTGTTATTACTGACGCCTGCTTTGGCAGAAACGCTGAATATTCCTCAACGGATGCTGCATCCGTTGTATTTTATCTGTGGGTTTATCGCCTTTTTATTGCTTGCCTGGTTTGATGTTAAACGCTTTTTTTATCAGCAGAAACGGGTGCGGGAAAGTATGCATCAGTTGTGGAGCAGTAAGCGACACCTGCAGGAGCGGGCGCAGACATCGGCCAGCCATACTGACAAACTTAAATTATTCATCAGCGATAAACTGCTGGAATACATCGAGTACGATGAGAAATATCTGCACTTTAAAAGTATTGCCTCAGAAGTGCGACATAACGGCGTTATTTCCTTTGATAAAGTACAGTCGGCGCTGACTTATGCTCAGGGGCACAGTCTGCCGGACGAATCCGGCACCGGTGCCAATGCCAGAATGTATCAGGAAGCGCTGAGCGGTATGCGCTATTTATGGGATCTGCTGGATCTGTCCACCACAGATAATATGGCACTGCACATCGGTGCTTACGTCAGTCGCTGCGAAGAGCTGTTATTTGAAGCGGAACTGCAGGGGCAGGACGCCAGCAGTATGCCGGTTGCTCCCGCGTTTGATCCGCGCCAGGCGTTAATCGATACCCTGATACTGCATCTTGGCGTCACCCTGTGTGATGAACAGGGGAATCCCGACCCGCAGGTGTTATTCAGTCTGAACAGCACAGCTGAAAATCCGGCCAGGTCAGGTGAGTCATCTGCTGTGATTCTGACCGACACAGACGGCTTGTACCGCATCGAAATTCAGCCCTGTGAATCCTTGCTGGGTAATACCAATCATCTGATTCTGTTACTGGAAAACCTGATTAAAAATGCCCAGTTTTTTGCTACTAAGCGCAAATATAAAAGTCCGTTTGCGCCGATATCTGTGCGTCTGTGGGAAGCCCGTCAGTGCCTGTGTATGACCATTTACAACCGCGGCCCACACATTGATTACGAAACCAAAGATCAGATTTTTAAACTGGGCTTTTCTACCCGCAGGGTACAGGAACATCACGGCAAAGGTCTGGGCCTGTATTTTGCCCAGCAGATCACCCAGGGCTTTGACGGTGACATAGGTTTCGACAATATTGCCAACCAGCCGGGACAGTATCACCTGCGTCTGCAGCTGGCGTCCGGTGCGGTGCAGAATATGAATGTGGATATTGTCTGTGACGATAACGAGGCACCGCTGGTGCTGATAAGTGGTGACTCTCATGTGCCGCAGAAATCGGTGGATATTGAACTGAGCAGTACACTGATCAATATCGAACTGCACATGACCGGCGATCAGCAGGTTTACCGTTTCGATATTGATGGTGAACGTAAGACGTTGTTTGATCCAGCCGACCCGTCCCATCCGCAATGGATGATCAAGGTATCCAGGCGTAAAGCGGATCAGCTGACGTTTACCCCACTGGACATCCGCGGCGTGCAGTTCAGTGTGCGCCTGCCAACCCTGAGCGGGCGCATTGATGGGGTTTCCGCTTCAGCTGGTGCGCCGCAACTGGACGAGCTGGATGCTGGTTTCCGCAGTCCGGATGATTTCTGAATAAACGGTGACAGGCGCCGGATATCTGTCGCTGAGCAGAGGCTAAGGCGCTGTTTTTCCAGAGAAATCTGCTAAACAGCGGATACGCGATCAAAACGAATGGTGACAAAGTAACTGGTGAAGGCAGGTTACTATTCATCGTCTAAACTTAGTTTTGTATCTCCCGCTATTTATTTTTAACCAGCCAATAACAGTCATCATTTATGCACAGCAGGAAGACAGTAACGGCACCGGAATGCCCGGTCGGTGAATCACATTGTACTGTGATCAACGAAGTGATCGCCCTGCGTGAGCAGGTGGTCACCGACCCGCTGACCGGCCTGTATAACCTCCGCTATTTCCATCAGGCGCTTGAGCAGGAGCTGGAACGTACCGAACGTACCCGCATTGCTACCGCAGTGATGATGATTGATCTGGATTTTTTCAAGCAGATTAACGACACCTGGGGTCATGAGGCCGGTAATGATGTTCTGACGTCGGTTGCCGCGATTATCCGTGCCAGCACCCGCCGTCTGGATATTCAGTGCCGCTATGGCGGTGAGGAATTTGTCGTTATTCTGCCGTCCACTGAACGCCGTCTGGCGGTACAGGTGGCTGAGCGCTTACGCGAGAACATCGACGCGGCTGAAGTTGAGACAGCCGGACAAACGCTAACGGTCACCGCCAGTATCGGGCTGGCATTTCATAACGCCGATAACCCGGACAACGCCTCCGGGCTGGTGGCCAGCGCCGATCATTTTCTCTACAAAGCCAAACGCGAGGGGCGTAACCGCGTCTGCTATCCGGCGTTTGAAAGCGAAGAAGTGATTGTCTGCGGTGAAGAGCGTCAGGCGCTGGGGTCTATGTTTGCTGATCAGACTGACAACGACGAAGAAGTTTTCGAAGGCGACTGGTCCGAATCTGACTGGTCCTGATCTGCTCAGCGTTTCTGTTTCGCCAGCCAGCGATCCAGCGCATTGGCGAACTGCGCTTTATCCCGGTCGGAAAACGCCGCATGACCACCACTCTGCACACCACTGGAGCGCAGGGTCTCCATAAAGTCACGCATCTGCAGCTTCTGTTTGATGGTCTGTGGGTTGTAAGGCTCACCACGATTGTTAATTGCTGACGCGCCTTTTTCCATTACTTCTGCAGCCAGCGGAATATCCTGAGTAATGACCATATCCGCCGGGTCACAACGCTGAGCGATCAGGTTATCGGCAACATCGAAACCGCTTTCCACCTGCAGGCAGCGAATGTGCGGTGAGGGTGTTACCGGTACTCTGTGATTGGCGACAAAAATCGTTTCGGTAGCGGTACGGATAGCCGCTTTGCAGATGACTTCGCGCACCGCTTTCGGCGTGGCGTCGGCATCGACCCAGATAACAGGCATAGACTTGCTTCCTTGAGGGATAGCCAGGACAAAGGTTCAGGCGGCTATCTTACACTTACCTGCTGCATACTTCCTTGTTTGACGTTTATTACCTGGCTGTTTGTTTTTTCTGTGTGTGCCCCACAGGCTGAACGCTCTGTTCGGCTTTAACAGCCAGCGGAATGCGTTCGTTAACTTGCCACAGGGTGCAGCGCATCCGCATACTGCACTGCAAAGTATTTACCGGTGTTGATTATGCGAACTGCCATTCATATTGATGTTGTCTCCGATGTTATGTGCCCCTGGTGTGCGATTGCCTTTGCCAGTCTGAACCGTGCACTGGAAGCCATGGATGAACAGGTATCCGCTTACATCCGTTTTCAGCCATTTGAGCTGAACCCGGAGATGGCAGCGGAAGGGCAGAATCTGCGGGAACACCTTAAAGAAAAATACGGCAGCACGGATGAAGAATCCGCCAATGCCCGCGCTCATATTGAGCAGATGGGTGAGCAGCTCGGATTTGAATTTAATTTCCGCGACGATACCCGTATGTACAACACCTTTAATGCCCAGCAGTTACTGCATTGGGCCGAAAGTGAAGGCAAACAACCGCAACTGAAAGCGGCGTTATTTGAAGCCTATTTCCGTGATGGTCGTGATGTCAGTGATGTGCAGGTATTGCTGGATGTGGCTGCGGCAACCGGGCTGGATAAGCAGGAAGCTGAAGCGGTTATCGCCGATCAGCGTTTTGCTGAAACCGTGCGGGCACTGGAGCAGCAGTGGCAGGAAATGGGCGTGCATTCGGTGCCTGCCGTGATTCTGCAGGAGAAATATCTGCTCAGCGGTGCCCAGGCGCCTGACGCCTATGTAAAGGCCATCAGCCAGCTGATTCTGGAACAGCAGAGCGCAGAATAATGCCCGCCAGAGTGTTATTGGCCTGGGCTGCTCTGACCGGAATTCTTGTCTGAGCTGCTGTTATCCGGTCGCTCAGCCGCGGGCTTCCTGCTGCTTTGCGCTGCGGCGGCTGACGATCAATAACGCCGCCATCATAATCCCGGCACCAACAGCCAGACGCAGCACGTCAGTGTCGCGGTTCCAGATCAGCAGATTGACCAGCAAACCGGCCGGAATCAGCGCGTTATTCATAATCGCCAGCTGACCGCTGCTGACTTTGGTCGCGCCCAGATTCCACAGAAAGTATCCCAGACCCGATGCCGCAATGCTCAGCCAGATCAGCACACCCCACTGCAGTTGCGAGGTCGGGTATTGATCGCCGCCTAACAACAGCCAGGCAGGTAACACCAGCAGCAGAGCACCGATATAAAACCAGCCGAAGGTCTGGTGCTGAACGATAGGGCGCGATGACGGCCAGGTTTCGATCAGGCGTTTATACAGCACCTGCCCACCGGCAAAACACAGGTTAGTGGCCTGTACCAACAGAAAGCCTGCCCAGAATTCGTCACTCAGCTGGTTGTAGCGCATCACTGCCGCACCGATAATGGCCAGCGCCGCTGACAGCAGATAGCGGGAGTGAAAACGCCCGGCCATCAGGTCATAAATGAGCGTGACGTAGACCGGCGTAAAGATGGTAAAAATCAGCACTTCCGGTACGCTCAGCAGTAGAAACGACTGATAATAAAACAGATACATCAGCCCCAGCTGAATGGCGCCGATGGCCATAATGCGCAGCGCCAGCGCCGGTGCAATCGGGTTGCGGATAACCAATGGCAGAAACACCAGAGTAGCCAGAGCAACCCGGGTCAGTACCGAAAAATAGCTGTCCACCTGGCCGGCCAGGTAAACACCGATCAGGCTGAAGGAAAAGGCCCACAGCAGGGTCACACCCCAGAGAATTGGCATAAGCGGGAATCATGAAGTCAGAAACAGACAGCAGCATGCAGCAAACCTCAGACCGAATCCAGCAACTGTGGCAGCGCCTGCAGACTGTTGGTGGATTTTCATACAGATCCTCACCCGGACCGGCGTCAAAGACCGGCTGGTTCGGTGGCGGGGAAGGTAAGGTTGAGGTGCGGGTGATCAGTGACAGCGAGCTGCACTACATCGAGACCGGGACTTTTACTCTGGATGGCCAGCAGCCAGTGGATATGTATAACACCTACATATGGCAGAAAAGCGCGCAGGGCATTCGTCTGTCCCATGGTCGCCGCGGTGAGCCGGTCTTTTTGTTTGAGCTTACAGTGGCAGAAGAGGACGGACTGTGGCGCAGCGTGGAAGCCCATGTCTGTATTGATGATCTGTATTCCGGCGAGCTGCAGGAAAGCGCTGAGGGCTTCACTCTGCAATGGACGATTACCGGCCCGAAAAAAGACGAACATCTGCTGTATCACTACCGGATTGTCTGACGTCAGCAGGCGGGAATATTCTGCAAATCACTGTGCCGGCCAAAACTCAGCACTTTTTCGATCTTTGTTGGCACCTTCGGCACCAGAGTCTCTGAAAGTGACATTTCTTAACACTTCGGCCTATTGAGATCGCCGTGGCGACATCTTATGTTGGTATCAGGAAAATAAATATAACAACCTGAGGATACATCTATGTCCGGCCAACCCCTTATCGGCCAGATGATGGAGCGCCCGTTGCTGGTGTCTGCACTTCTGGAGCATGCTGAATCCACCCACGCGACCAGCGAAATCGTCAGCCGCCGCTGTGAAGGTGATATTCATCGTTACACCATCAAAGATGCCGCCGTACGTGCCCGTAAGCTGGCGAATCTGCTGAGTCGTTTTGGTGTACAGCAGGGCGACCGCATAGCCACGCTGGCGTGGAACGGCTACCGCCATTGGGAGCTGTACTATGGCGTATCCGGTTACGGTGCCGTACTGCATACCATCAACCCGCGCTTATTTGCTGAGCAGCTGGTGTACATCATCAATCACGCTGAAGACCGCTATCTGTTCGTTGACCTGACCTTTGTCCCTCTGCTGGAAAAAATTCAGGACCAGATCAGCCGCATTGAGGGCTTCGTTATCCTCTGTGACGAAGACAAAATGCCGGATACCAGCCTGCCCAATGCTCTGTGTTATGAAACCCTGCTGGCCAATGAGCCGGACGATTTTAGCTGGCCGGAGTTTGATGAACGCGCCGCTGCCAGTATGTGTTACACCTCAGGCACCACAGGCAATCCGAAAGGGGTGCTGTATTCCCACCGTTCGACTGTGTTGCATGCCATGGCGTCGATAGGTGAAGAAGCGCTGGGTCTGGCATCGACTTCCTGTTTCCTGCCAGTAGTGCCGATGTTCCACGTTAACGCCTGGGGCACGCCTTATTCCGCTGCGATTACTGGTGCCAAGCAGGTATTCCCCGGGCCGGGAATGGACGGAGCCTCGTTGTGGGAACTGATCGATGCCGAGAAGCCGGACCTGATGCTGGGGGTGCCGACCGTATGGCTGATGCTGCTCAATCATATGGACAGTATTGGTAAGAAGCTGGAGTCGGTAAAGAATGTTGTGGTAGGCGGCTCCGCGGCGCCGATGTCGATGATCCGCGACTTCAACGAGAAACACGATGCTTTCCTGATTCACGCCTGGGGCATGACCGAAATGAGCCCGATCGGCACGGTGAATTCACATAATATCCATACCGAATCCCTGCCACTGGAAGAACGTTACAAGCTGCAGGCCAAACAGGGGCGTCCTGTATATGGCGTGGAGATGAAGATCGTCGATGACGACAACAATACGCTGCCTCAGGACGGGGTGGCGCGCGGACGCCTGCTGGTGCGAGGCCCCTGGATTGTAAGTGGTTACTACAACAACGATGACCGCAGCAGCTTTATCGATGGCTGGTTCGACACCGGCGACGTCGCCACCATTGATGAGAACAATTACCTCACGCTGGTGGACCGTTCCAAGGATGTGATCAAGTCCGGTGGTGAGTGGATCAGCTCCATCGATCTGGAAAACGCCGCAGTCGGCCATCCGGAGCTGGCGGAGTGCTGTGTGATTGCTGCACGCCACGACAAATGGGCCGAGCGTCCGGTGCTGCTGGCGGTGCGCAACGAAGGCGCAGGCGTTGATGAAGCCGGGGTACTGAAGTATCTGGAAGATAAGGTCGCCAAATGGTGGCTGCCGGATGCTGTGGTGTTTGTCGATTCACTGCCGCATACCGCTACCGGCAAATTGCTGAAGGTGGACCTGCGCAAAACCTATGAAAATTATCTGCTGGAAAAAGTGTGAGAATCCGGCGCAAATTGTCGACACTGACGTGTGTAATAACGACCTGCCTTACCTTCCGGTAAGGCGGTCATCCCTCCTGAATATGAGACCTGGTCGGCCTTTTCAGCGGTTCGGCCATGCCAGATATGGCAGATTACATTCTGATACAACAGAATAACCAATTAGTTAACGACGGCGTGTTTTGTCGACTTATACTGATACCATACTTTCTTATGAATCCTGAATCGCTTTAATAACGAAGGTGCCGGTTCCGGATCCCGCACATTTTATATTCCTTTCTGGGGGTTTCATTGACCATTCGGCTGATCCTTATGCTGTTGGCCTGTGTTTGCAGCACGGGCAGTTTTGCCCTGGCGGCAGAGAACATTACCCCGGTCACTCTCGACCCTGCGCAAGGGCAGGTACCGGTTCAGCCGTCACTGACTCTGCTGCGTGATCCCACGTCAGCGCTGACGCTGGATGACGTGATGGCAGCCTCTGCGGATTTTCATCCGTTGCAGGGAAAAGAGAAATCGATGAATTTCGGTTACGTGCGCGATGTTCTGTGGCTGCGTCTGCCGCTTCAATCTCTGAGTACTGAAGAGCAGCGCTGGCTGCTGGAATTCGAGTTCGCCTATCTGGATGATATCCGCGTGTTTGTGGTACATGACGATCACCGTACACAGATGAAAGCCGGTTTGTCTTATCCGGTTGGTGAATGGGAAATTGTTGCGCGTAAGCCGGTTTTCCCGGTGCAGCTGGATGCTGGTGAAGACGTCACCGTGTATATCCGCGCGGAAAGTGAAGCACCGCTGGTGCTCAACATGCGTATGTCCACCCCGAACGCTTTCAATCTCAGCGAAAACCGGGTTGTGGCTTTTCTGGCGCTCTACTTCGGTATGCTGGTGGCGCTGGGCCTGTACAACCTGTTGCTGTTTATTACGCTGCGCCAGCGCGAATTTCTGATTTATACCTGTTTTGTTCTTACCTTCGGCATCGCGGCATCGCATATGAACGGTGTAGCCCAGCTGACGTTAAGCCAGTTCAGTGTGCATTCTCCTTATATGGTACCCACGGGCTTTGCCCTGGCAGCAACGCTGGCGGTGTTGTTTGCCCGGCGTTTTCTGTGGCTGCGCGACACCCTGCCAATGTGGCACAGGGCGCTAGGTTTTATCGCCGTTCTGTGGGCTCTTGGCACTCTGGTCACCCAGCTGGTGAGCCCGCAGCGGGCACTGGAAATTATGTCCATTATGGGGGTGCTGACGACCATTTCACTGATGTCCGCCGGTATCGTTGCCATGCGACGCAAGGTTCCGGCAGCCGGAATTTTTGTGTTTGCCTGGACACTGCTGCTGTTGGGCACCTCCATGCTGGCCATCCGCAACACCGGCTGGCTGCCTTCGAATTCTCTGACCGTTTATGGCATGCAGTTCGGATCGGCAACCGAGATGCTGCTGTTGTCTTTTGCGCTGGCGGCGCGCTTTACGGATATGAAACGGCAGAAAGAAAAAGCTCAGCAGGAGCTGGTACGCACTCTGGTACGTCAGGAGCGGGAACTGGAAGACCGGGTTGCACGCCGTACCCGTGAGCTGGAGGAAGCAAAAGCCCGGCTGCAGCAGATTGTGCATAAAGATATTCTCACCGGCTTACCGAACCGCTCTGGTCTGGCTGCGTATTTTGCCGAGTTTCGTGAAAAAGCCGATGCACGTCAGCCGGTGGCGGTGATGCTGATTGACCTGGATGGCTTTAAACCGGTGAATGATGAATTCGGCCATGATGCCGGGGATGATCTGCTGCGCGATATCGCCAGACATCTGCAGGGTGCGCTGGCCGGTGATGAAGGCATTATCGGCCGCCTCGGTGGCGACGAATTCGTGGTGCTGCTTACTGGCTTTGCTGAGCGCAGCGAAGTTACCGACCGCGCCAATGATATTCTGCGTGCTATTGCTGCCGCTAAAGTCACCCGCGATGGAGTCAGTGTCAGCGTTGCCGCCAGTATTGGTATCTGTTTCGGTTACGGTGCGGATGTCAGTCTGAAGAGTCTGGTAACCCGGGCGGACCATGCCATGTACGAAGTTAAACGCAGTGGCAAGCAGGGAATATTTGTCAGTAAAGAGGACGCCGAACTGGCGCTGTAAGCGCGATGTCGATTACGCCTGTATGATCGCTCAGCAGGAGCGGCGTAACAGAGTGGTTTGTGACCAGACATCCGGAGTAAAAGCATGACTGAATCCCTGAGCTGACAGCACAGACGACTGAGGTGAATCCAGCAGCGTCAGTTCAGATGGGCGATGCAGGGAAATATGGCGCAGGAAAGGATGGCCATCCGCTAACCAGTTCAGCATCTGATCGATGTCCGGCAGATCCGCCGACGTCAGACGTTCCAGAATAACTTTTGCCTGACCGTCACAGCGTATGCCGTGGCGCAGCTGCTCATCCCGTTCTTCACCAAAACAGAACATGCGTGGGAAAGGTCCTTCCAGTACCCCGGCTTTCAGCTGGGTGCGCAGATCTTCCTGCTGACAGCCCGCCAGAGTGCCTGCCATGCCAAAATCCGGGGCCCAGGCCCACAGACTGCCTACCACGCTGTCATCGGAGCTTTCGGCAACCGTTGCCAGCCATACCGGGCTGAAGGCCCGCAGCCATTTCACCACCTGAGTAAGAACGTCGGCATTGGATGGAGTCATCATAGATCGTTTCCGTTGCAGCAAATGAATTTAACAGGGAGAAACAAGTGTTCGGTGAGGCAAAATGCACTCAACACAGGTGAAGGGGCAATACATTGGTCGTTGCCCATATTTGACCCTTCAGGGCTGATATTTCAGCTTCGCCAGCCCCGGTGCACCGAATTGCGGCACAATTGCAGCACAACAGGCCAGTGGTTTTACGTAATTCTAATAGATTGCGCCAGTAGAGCCACAAATAAAAGCCCCCAGCCCAGACATTTTTCTCATATTAACCACCATTTGACCGATTACTGAAGGTTTTTTCGCACAACGGGAGTGCCAACAGGATTTTTTGGTGCGCGTTTATTGTGCGCAAATAGCCGGAATATGCCGATTTCAGTTTGTAAGTATTTGATTTTCATGACTTTTAATAATTTGGCATGAAAATTACATTCCTGAGAGGAAAGTTTATTTCATCAGATGCCCCGGGAGGGCGTATGAAACTGATTCAGGCGGTGATCCGGCCTTCGGCATTAAACACTTTGCGTGCGGCACTGACAGCCATGGGGATAGGCGGGCTCAGTATCGCTGACTCCGCTGCCTGTGAATGGACCCCGGGTGATGAGCAGCCGGGCGTGATTCACCATGATGTTTTTCAGCCGAATATGCGTATTGAGCTGGCGGTAGTCGATGGCGATCTGGAACGGGCCATTGAAGCCATCTCTGATGCTGTGCGCGGAGAAAAACTGCAGGATGGAAAAATATTTGTTGTCAATCTGGCGCAGGCGCGCCGTATCCGTACCGGAGAGACGGACGATAAAGCGATTTAAAAACGATTAAATAACAACGGAGTAAATCATGTTAGCGACAGAAATCGCATACGCGTTAGATACGTTTTATTTTCTGATGTGTGCTGCACTGGTGATGTGGATGGCAGCGGGTTTTGCCATGCTCGAATCCGGTCTGGTACGGTCAAAAAACACCGTCGAGATTCTGAACAAAAATGCCTTGCTGTATGGCATTGCCTGCATCGTTTATCTCGCCGTGGGTTACAACATTATGTATCCGGCAAACCCGGTCAGTTCGGTAATCCCGGGTCTGGATTTCCTGCTTGGTGCTGATAACACCACAGAAGCGGTGTTGGCAGGAGGTGATGACGCACCGTATTACTCCAGCATGGCGGACTTTATTTTCCAGGCGGTATTTGCCGCTGCGACTATGTCGATTGTTTCCGGTGCAGTGGCTGAACGTATGCGTCTGTGGCCATTCCTGATTTTCGCCATTGTGATGGTCGCCGTTATTTATCCGGTAGAGGGTTACTGGAAATGGGGTGGTGGTTTCCTCGACCAGTTGGGCTTTCAGGATTTCGCCGGCTCCGTTGTTGTGCATATGGCAGGTGCATCTGCTGCTCTGGCGGCAGTGATTCTGGTTGGTGCGCGTAAAGGTAAATTTGGTCCACACGGCGAAGTTCGCGCTATTCCTGGTGCTAACCTGCCGATGGCCACGCTGGGTATGTTTATTCTGTGGATGGGCTGGTTCGGATTTAACGGCGGCTCAGAACTGAAAATCGCCAATGTCGAAGAAGCCAACGCCGTGGCTAAAATTTTCGTTAATACCAACGCCGCTGCAGCGGGCGGTATGGTGGTTGCTGCATTACTGGCGCGCTTTATGTTCGGTAAAACCGACCTGACCATGACCATCAACGGTGCTCTGGCCGGTCTGGTATCCATCACGGCTGAGCCGCTGGCACCGGGTGCTGGTCTGTCGACCATTATTGGTGGTATTGGCGGTATTGTTGTTGTGCTGTCTGTGGTGGCACTGGATAAGCTGAAACTCGATGATCCGGTGGGTGCTATTTCTGTTCACGGTACTGCAGGTATCTGGGGTATTTTCGCAGTTCTGCTGAGTAATGAGGATGCGACCTTTATGGGTCAGCTGATCGGTACGGTTGCAACCTTTGCCTGGATGTTTATTGCGTCGTTCGTGGTGTTGCTGATTATCAAAAAGACCATCGGACTGCGTGTCTCTGAACATGAAGAACTGGTGGGCATGGATATGGAAGAATGTGGTATGTCCGCCTATCCGGAATTTGTACAGGGCCGGGACTGAACATCGTCGCGGTTGTGTACGACAGACGTTTTAATAAAACCTGCCGGATAAAAGCAGAATAACGGCAGAAGAAAGGTTCCATTCTTGTAATGCATTATTCATGTATTACATACCCCTTATGCCGCCCTCCCCGGGGCGGCTTTTTTTTTGCACCGAATTTCATGCGCAGTTTTTATTGCTGACGGCGTTGTTATTCGTTGCTGCAGAGTGTCTGTGCGCATTGGGCGATATGCTGTTGCAGAATCGCCATCACCCGTAACACCCGTACCGGCGTTACTCCGCGCTTGGGTGTCAGCAGGCGGATCTGGTCCGGTGTACCTACCGTGTACTCCGGCAGTACTCTCACCAGTTTTCCTGATGTTAATTCGGTATGCACAGACCACTGGGATTTGGCGGTGATGCCGGCATTTTCCAGGGCCAGCTGAGTCAGGTAGTCCCCTGTGTTGCAATACAGTACCTGCTGCAGGCTGATGCGCTGAGTTTTGCCGTCATTTTTACCGCCATTTCTATTGTCCGGGGTCAGCGGCCAGTGTTTCATGCCGGTGTAGCTCAGACACTGATGTTCATGCAGCTGCTGCGGTTCTGACGGTATACCGTGCTTATGCAGATATGCCGGACTGGCCACCAGAATGCGTTTATCACACAACAGGTCGTAACTGTCGGCGATATGTTGTTCGTGGCCGCCAACGCGGAAGGAAATATCAATGCCTTCCTGCACCAGCTCAGTGATGTTGTCTTCCAGCAGCAGCTCGACGGTCAGGTGCGGATAAGTCGCGTGAATCTGTTTTAACGGCTGCAGCAGAAACACCCGGGCAAAGGAGTGAGGCGCAGTGATTCGGACGTGACCACGCAACTCGGTGTGCTGCTGGCTATCCAGATGAGGTGCTGTCATCAGCTCGGCGAGATCCAGGGTTTTCTCTGCCAGTGCCAGCAGTTCCCGTCCTTCATCGGTGAGGGCGATATGGCGGGTAGAGCGCAGGAACAGTGTTTTGCCGGTGACGGTTTCCAACCGTTTTACGCGCATGCTGACCACCGCCGGGGAATAACCCAGCTTCTCACCCGCCTGACGGAAGTTGAATGTACGGCTTATTTCGCGGAACAGACGCAGGTCCGAGAGATACTCAATCATTATCAATTATTTCAAAACAAAGAATTATATAATCTCATTATTATCAATCTGAACTTGATAGGGCAATCTTTCTCTCATTGTTAAGAAACCATGATATTGCATATGCACAGGCCTTCATGGTCTGTGTGCTGAGGAGATTGAAAAATGAAACGCGTTCCTCTGGGGAAATCCGGAATAGAAATAGCACCGATTGTGTTTGGCGGTAATGTGTTTGGCTGGACAGCTGATCAGGAGCAGTCTTTCCACCTGCTGGATTCCTGCATGGACAAAGGCATCAACATGATTGATACCGCAGATGTCTATTCCGCCTGGGCGCCGGGCAACCGTGGTGGCGAATCGGAGCGCATCGTGGGTGAGTGGTTCCGCCAGACCGGCAAACGCGATCAGGTGGTACTGGCGACCAAAGTGGGCATGCCATTAACGGACGGTAGTGAAGGCCTGTCGAAAAAACACATTATCGAAGGCGCTGAAGCCTCGCTGCGCCGTCTCAAGACGGACTACATTGATGTCTTCTACGCTCATAAAGACGATGAAAGTGTGCCTTTTGAGGAAACCTTCTCTGCTTTTGAACAGCTGATTCAGCAGGGCAAAGTGCGTACGATCGCTTCTTCCAATTATTCTGCTGATCGTCTGGTGCGGGCGCTGCAGTTCTGCAAAGACAATAACCTGCCGCAATTTATTGCCCATCAACCAGAATATAACCTGTTTGACCGTGAAGGCTATGAAGGCCCTCTGGAGAATATCTGCAAAGAATTTGATCTTGGAGTCGTTACCTATTTCTCGCTGGCCAGTGGTTTTCTGTCAGGTAAATACCGTAATGCGGATGACCTGAAAAAATCCAGACGGGCAGATTTTCTGGATAAATACATGACCCCCCGTGGACTGAATATTCTGACTGCGCTGGATGATGTTGCCAGTCGTTACAGGGTACCGGCTGCCACCGTAGCCATTGCCTGGTTACAGAGCCGCGATACCGTTACAGCCCCAATCGTAAGTGCGACATCTGCCGACCAGCTGCAGCAGTTGTGCAGCGCCACAGGCCTTGAACTTGCTGCTGCTGATCTGCAGTTGCTGGATGACGCTGGCGTTGAATAACAGTACAGGGCCGCTACTGAAGCCAATATCTGACAAGCCTTAAAATCAGACTTCAACAGAGATGACTATGAGCCGTTTATTTGAATCTTTTTCTACCCCTGATCTGGCATTAAAAAACCGCATCGTGATGCCGCCGATGACACGCTGCAAATCTCAGCAACCCGGTAATATCGCCACGGAACTGATGGCAGAATATTACGCACAGCGCGCCACGGCTGGTCTTATTATCGCAGAGGCCACTCAGGTCTCGGCTGATGCTCAGGGCTATTCCTATACTCCTGGTATTCACACTCAGGAGCAGGTGGCAGGCTGGCGTCTGGTGACAGATAAAGTGCATCAGAACGATGGCAAAATCTTTCTGCAGATGTGGCATACCGGGCGTATGTCTCATGCCTGTTTCCAGCAGGGGCAGGCGCCTATGGCACCGTCGGCCATCGCCTTGCCGGACGATATTACCGTCTGGGTTGCCAATGACGAACTGGATCGCAGTAAAGGCGGTGGTATGCAGACCTGCACGCCGCCACGGGAAATGACGCTGGCGGATATTAAGCGCGTGCAGGACGATTTTGTGCAGGCAGCGGTAAACGCCAGAGAAGCGGGCTTTGACGGTATTGAACTGCACGGCGCCAACGGTTATCTGATCGACCAGTTTTTACGCAAAAGCTCGAACCAGCGTACGGATCAGTATGGCGGAAGTCCGGCCAACCGTATTCGTTTTCTGCTGGAAATTCTGCAGCGCATGAGTGAAGTATTTCCGCCTGAGCGTATTTGTGTGCGTTTTGCTCCGCACAATATGACCCGTGGTATGGATGATCCGGATACACCGGAAACCGTCTTACTGGTGATGAAAAAAATGGCGGACCTGAATATTGGTTTTGTACATTTTGCTGAAGTCGACTGGGAAGCGGAACCGAATGTGCCGGAAGAGTTCCGGGCGCTGGCGCGTGAGATATTCCCGAATACCATTATTGTCGCCGGTAACTACACAGTAGAACGCGCCGACTGGGTACTGGAAAAGGGTTACGCTGATCTGGTGGCCTTTGGCCGACCTTATCTGGCCAATCCGGATCTGCCACAAAAGCTGCAGCAGGGCAGTGAACTGAAGCAGGTGAACTTTGAAACCCTGTTTGGTGGCGATGCAGAAGGTTACACCGACTATTAAACGTCACTGACCTTGTTCTGTCGGTCGTTTTAATACCTTACCGTGTGTATTGGCGCTGGGTGTCCTGATGGTCACCCGGCGTTTATTTTTTCTGGCATTTGAATTTCCCCACTGTTTTCTGAGGATCTGTCTGATCCGATGATTTTCCTCAACAGAAAGTCGCATAGGCGCACTGAAGCACGGCAAAGCATACTGAATAAAACAACGGATTGAGCAGCTTACGGCTGCAGCTTCCCAGATAACCAGCTCAACAGATTATTCAGGGACGAATATGCTGCTCGCCATTTTTACCGCTGCTGTTCTGGCATCGCTAAGTACACTGCATTTTTATTGGGCGCTTGGAGGCCAGTGGGGCATCCGTTCAGCTGTACCACAGTTGCTGGAGCGGCCTGAACTCAGACCTTCGGCATTGCTGACATCTCTGGTGGGCTGTGTACTGATGGGGCTGGCGTTACTGGCTTTGTTATTGAACAGCCCTGAGGGGATTCGCTGGATTCGGTATACGGGCTATCTGGTCAGTGCGGGGATGTTATTGCGGGCAATCGGAGACTTCCGTTATGTCGGATTTTTTAAGAAAGTCTACAACAGCCCGTTTGCGCTGCGCGATACGCGTTATTTTTCGCCGTTAATTCTGATTCTGTCCTGCTGCTTCTTTATACTGTCGTGGCGTGTTGCCTGATGTGCAATTTATGCTGTCGTGGTGTGCGGTAAAGTGCAGGGCATAGCTGACCGGGGCTGCATCTGCTTTACGGCCTGATCTTTCCTGAAGAGCTCAGCAACCCCGCATATTGTCACGCTTCTCCAGAAACAGCGCCGTTCATCAGTGCCTGTTGCTCCTGCGCGGAAGAGGCCATGGCTTCTTCGATGGTTTTTATAAAACGCGCGGGCGTACCGGCAACAATGGTGTTGTCAGCGACATCTTTGGTTACCACGCTGTTGGCCGCAACAATGGCATTCTCGCCGATAGTCACCCCTGGCATGACGGATACTGCCGCACCAATCCATGCATTCTTTTTAATCACAATCGGCGCGCACCAGGTGGAACGGCGATGTTCTGGGTCAACCGGGTGGTTGATGGTTACCAGATTCACTTTCGGACCAATTAGTACGTTGTCTTCAAGAGTAATACCACCACGATCCATAAACTCGCAGGAGTGATTAATAAACACGTTTTTTCCCACGCGGATATTTTTGCCGAAGTCGGTGTAAAACGGTGGCAACATCCAGAAAGATGAATCAATGGCTTTGCCGGTCAGGCGGGCAAATAATTCACGGGTTTCGTCCGGTGAATGATAGCCGGTATTCATCTCTGCGATCAGTTTCTGTGCTTTGGCAATAATACGGGCGATGGTGCTGTATTCAGGATCGTTCAGTGAAATCACTTCGCCAGCCAGTTCGCGGGCGAGAATGTCTTTTTTTTCCATGGAATTACTCTGTCAGATTGGCTGCAGGACTGTGGGCGGGACCGAAGGGCAGGGTAACACGGGGGAAAGTCAGGCGCAGAAAATACGCCAGAAAAGGGGATATGAATGACAGCGTTCCACAGACTTTGCTGATCCGGGGAATACAGGCTCCCGGAAAGCTTCAGCGCGGGAGCTGATCAGAATTATTCGCCGCGGTTATAGACCACAACCTGCAGCAGTTTAATCGGTACTTCAGTGAGCACTTCCGGGCCGTGAGGGATCTCTGCATCAAAGGTCAGGCAGTCACCGGGTTCCATATCGTACACGTGATTACCGTGGCGATAAGAAATACGCCCTTCCAGGCAATACAGAAACGCTTCGCCCGGATGGGAAAATGACGGAAATACTTCCGACAGATCATCAAAGGTAATCAGAAACGGTTCAAAGGAACGGTTAGCACCGCGCTGATAATTCAGCAGGTGATAGGTATGGCCTTTATCAGACCCGCGACGGATAACTTTCATGCCTTCACCGCTTTTGGTGAACTGAGCACGGCTGTCCGGACGATCAAAATCATTGAACAGTTTGGAAATCGGCAGGCTGATGGCTTCGCATAAACGGTTCAGGGTTTCCAGGCTGGTGGACACCTGAGCATTCTCAATTTTGCTGATCATGCCCTGGCTGATTCCTGAAATCCGGGCGACGTCGGCAATCTTCAGATTTTCCTTCTGCCGCGCGCTTTTTACCTTCATACCTATGTACTGATCGAGGCCGAAGGAGCGACCGCTGTTGTCCTTTTCCGGGTGATTCATTTTGGTGTAGTTCCCCTGTTGTCGCACAAAATGGGTGCGGCTCTGTCCTGCTGAGAGTGTCTGCAACCTTACCCCATCTTATCCATGCAAAGAAGGTGACAATTAAAAAATCAAGCAATATCAACCCCTTGTGAAGAACATGAAATAAATATTCCCACTAGGAAACCCGTTGGCACAGGCATTGCTTTTCATATTAGGAAAGTAAAATTCCCAGCAGGAATGTTCCACTGCGGAGCATGCTGGATAACCCGAATCGACTCAGCGAGGTGTCTGATGGCTTCTAATCCAGAGCAGTTCATTACGGAAAACGGAATTAAGTTTGTGCTTGCCCAGTTTGTGGATATTCACGGTGTGGCAAAAACCAAATCGGTTCCGGCGCATTGCCTGATGGATGTTGTAAATGAAGGTGCAGGTTTCGCAGGTTTTGCCGTATGGGGTCTGGGTATGGAACCACATGGTCCTGACTTCCTCGCCCGTGGTGATCTCGACACTTTGTCTGTGGTGCCATGGCAACCGGGTTACGCCCGTATCGCCTGTGAAGGTTATGTGAACGGTGAACCGTATCCGTATGACAGCCGCGTGGTACTGAAGAAGCAGCTGGCCCGTCTGGCAGATAAAGGCTGGACGCTGAATACCGGTCTGGAACCTGAATTCTCGCTGTTTAAACGTCGCCCGGATGGCTCGCTTGGTCCGGTGGATGAAACCGATACGCTGGATAAACCTTGCTATGACTACAAGGGTCTGTCGCGCTCCCGTGAGTTTCTGGAAAACCTGGTTGATTCACTGCAGAAAGTCGGCATGGACGTTTATCAGATCGACCACGAAGACGCCAATGGTCAGTTTGAAATTAACTACACCTACAGCGATGCCTTAACCTCTGCTGACCGTTTTACCTTTGTGCGTATGGCCGCGGGTGAAATCGCTAATGACCTCGGCATGGTGTGTTCTTTTATGCCGAAGCCTGCCTCTGACCGTACCGGTAACGGCATGCATTTCCATTTATCCATCGCTGATAAAGACGGTAAAAACCTGTTTGGTGATGACAGCGACAAGCATGGTCTTGGCCTGTCAAAAATGGCTTACCACTTTACCGCTGGTCTGCTGCATCACGCCAAAGCCCTGTGTGCCATCGCGGCACCTACCGTGAATTCTTATAAGCGTCTGGTTGTGGGTGGTTCTGCTTCCGGTGCGACCTGGGCACCGGCGTATATCTGTTACGGCGATAACAACCGTTCGGCCATGGTACGTATTCCATATGGTCGTCTGGAATTCCGCCTGCCGGACTCCGGCTGTAACCCATATCTGGTGCATGCCGCTCTGATTGCTGCGGGTCTCGATGGTATCGAGCGCGAGCTGGAGCCGGGCGATCCGATGAACATTAACCTCTATGCCCTGACGCCGGAAGAGCGCGCCGCTAAAGGCATTGAAATTCTGCCGCAGAATCTGAACGAAGCCATTGATGCGCTGGAAGCCGACAGCATTCTGACTGAATCCATCGGTAAAGAGGTGATGGGTGAATTTATTAAACTGAAACGTGATGAATGGGTTGAATACAGCCGCCACGTATCTGACTGGGAAGTTGCCCGTTACGGCGAATTTTTCTGATCACAGTCTTTGAAAGGGTAATTTTTTATGTGTGGAATTGTAGGTCTTTATTTAAAAAATCCGGCCCTGGAAAGCCAGCTGGGTGCTCTGTTTGAGCCTATGCTGATTTCCATGACCGACCGTGGCCCTGACAGCGCCGGTTTCGCAATTTATGGCGATGAAGTGCCGGATGGCTGGATCAAACTGACCCTGCGTCACCACGATCTCGGATACAGCTGGGAAGCACTTTCCAGTGAGATTAAAGAAAAGCTGGGTTGTGAAGTGGACTGGTTCAGTAACCACTGTGTGGCGGTCTTTAAAGTACACGCCGAATCTGCTGCGGTAGAAAGTGTGATTGCCGAATTTGACGCCGATGTGCTGATTCTGAGTGCCGGACAGTCAATTGAAATTCTGAAAGAAAAAGGTCTGCCAGAAGAAATTGCCGGCAAATTTAACCTGGCTGGTATGAAAGGCACACACATTATTGGCCACACCCGGATGGCGACCGAATCTGCGGTAACCATGGAAGGCAGCCACCCGTTCTCCACCGGCATGGATTTATGTCTGGTGCACAACGGCTCACTGTCTAACCACAACCGTCTGCGTCTGGAGCTGGAACGTCAGGGCGTTAAATTCGTCACTGAAAACGATTCTGAAGTGGCTGCCGGCTATCTGACCTGGCGTTTGCGTGAAGGCGATACGCTGAACGAAGCGCTGAAAAATGCGCTGAAAGATCTCGATGGTTTCTTCACCTTCACCATTGGTACCCGTGATGGTTTTGCTGTGATCCGTGATCCGATCGCCTGTAAGCCTGCGGTACTGGCTGAAACCGAAGACTATGTTGCCATGGCTTCCGAATATCAGGCACTGACAACCCTGCCGGGTATTGAAAATGCCAAAGTCTGGGAACCGGAACCTGCCACCATTTATGCCTGGGAGCGCGGCCAGTAAGTGCCCCGGAGGAAAAGCTATGAAAATTATCGATCTTGAAAAATCCACAGTACGTGAACTGAATCAGGCCTTACACGATCAGCACGAAGAGTGCACCGAGCGTGAATGGGAAGTGACCGGTGTTAAGGGTGACCACAATCTGGCGGTTGGTCTGGATGAAAGTATTTCCGTTCATATTAAAGGCCATGCTGGTTACTACTGCGCGGGCATGAACAAAAAAGCCAACATCGTGGTACATGGCAATGCTGGCCAGGGTGTGGGCGAAAACATGATGTCAGGTCAGGTACGGGTGATGGGCGATGCGTCGCAATCTGCCGGTGCTACGGCCCATGGTGGTCTGCTGGTGATTGAAGGTAACGCCGGTGCCCGTTGCGGTATTTCCCTGAAGGGCGCCGACATCGTGGTGAAAGGCAACGTGGGCCACATGAGCTGCTTTATGGCTCAGGCCGGAAATCTGGTGGTGTGCGGTGATGCCGGTGATGCGCTGGGTGATTCCCTGTACGAAACCCGCATTTATGTGAAAGGCACGGTGAAGTCCCTGGGCGCTGACTGCGTCGAAAAAGAAATGCGTGCTGAGCACATTCAGGAACTGACCGATCTGCTGAACCGCGCCGGCGTGGATGAAAATCCATCCAGCTTTAAACGCTATGGTTCTGCACGGAATCTGTACAACTTCAAAGTTGATAACGCATCCGCTTATTAATGCGCCGGGAGAATGAAGATGAGTGATAAAGATTTAGACGTCAACGCCGGCCTGCGCGAGTCATCGACTTTTGACTTACACAGCATGGCAGAAATCCGCCGTGCCGCAGAAACCGGTATTTACGATATCCGTGGTTTTGGTGCCAAGCGTAAAGTACCGCACTTTGATGATCTGCTGTTCCTCGGTGCCAGCATGTCGCGCTATCCGCTGGAAGGTTACCGTGAAGCCTGTAATACCAAGGTGACGCTGGGTACCCGTTTCGCCAAAAAACCGATTGAACTGGATATTCCGGTAACCATCGCCGGTATGAGCTTTGGTGCACTGTCTGCCAACGCCAAAGAAGCACTGGGTCGCGGTGCGTCCGAAGTGGGTACCTCCACCACCACAGGTGATGGCGGTATGACGCCGGAAGAGCGCGGTCAGTCGAAGAAACTGGTCTACCAGTATCTGCCATCCCGTTACGGCATGAACCCGGATGACCTGCGTAAAGCCGATGCCATTGAAGTGGTTCTCGGTCAGGGTGCCAAACCTGGTGGTGGTGGTATGCTGCTGGGACAGAAAATTACTGATCGTGTGGCGCAGATGCGTACGCTGCCAAAAGGCGTGGATCAGCGTTCTGCCTGTCGTCATCCGGACTGGACCGGCCCGGACGATCTGGCGATTAAAATTCAGGAACTGCGTGAAATTACTGACTGGCAGGTGCCGATTTATATCAAGGTGGGTGCCACCCGTACTTACTACGATGTAAAACTGGCGGCTAAAGCCGGTGCTGACGTGATCGTGGTTGATGGTATGCAGGGCGGTACTGCAGCGACGCAGGAAGTGTTTATTGAGCACGTGGGTATTCCTACCATGGCGGCGATTCCGCAGGCTGTGCAAGCGCTGCAGGAGATGGGTATGCACCGCAAAGTGCAGCTGATCGTTTCCGGTGGTATCCGCAATGGCGCTGACGTTGCCAAGTGTATGGCACTGGGCGCAGACGCTGTGGCTATCGGTACCGCGGCACTGATCGCACTGGGCTGTAACCACCCGAAATGGGACGAAGAGTTCCGTAAAATTGGTTCTGCTGCCGGTTATTATGACGACTACCACGAGGGCAAAGACCCGGCGGGTATCTCAACTCAGGATCCTGAGCTGAGCAAACGTCTGGATCCGGTTGCCGGTGGCCACCGTCTGGCAAATTATCTGCGGGTTTTAACCATGGAAGCCCAGACTCTGGCGCGCGCTTGTGGTAAAAACGACCTGCGAAATCTGGAGCCGGAAGATCTGGTGGCTCTGACCGTAGAATCCGCCGCTATGGCACGCGTACCGCTGGCCGGTACCAGCTGGATTCCTGGTCAGGGTTTCTGAACCTAAGTATTTAACCGTACTGATAACCCCTGCGCCGTTTCGTATGGAACGGCGACAGGTTCGCTGTGCCCGGATACAGCATATATAGAAAAACTATATTTACAGAATATGTATTAACAGGAGCAACACATGAGTACTCAGTCTGAAGCAAACCGGCAGTTTATTTTAAAAACCAGCTGTAAAGCGGGCAGTGGCATCGTGGCTGGCGTCAGCAGCTACCTTTCTGCACAGGGTTGTTACATCAGTGAGTTAGCTCAGTTCGATGATCAGGACAGCGGGCAGTTCTTTATGCGTGCCTGCTTCCACTTCGAAGATCCGGCCGATAAGGATCCGAAATCACTGCGCGAAGGTTTTGCCCCGGTAGCGGAAAAGTTTGGCATGGAATGGCAGATGTTTGATGCCAGCGCCCCGACCCGCACGCTGATTATGGTGAGTAAGGCCGACCACTGTCTGGATGACCTGCTGTACCGCATGCACAAGGGTGAGCTGAATATGGAAGTGACTGCCGTGGTTTCCAACCACCAGGATCTGCGTCCTATGGTTGAACGCGAAGGCATCCGTTTTATTCACCTGCCGGTGACCAAAGACAACAAGCCGGAACAGGAAAAGCGTCTGCTGGAACTGGTGGATGAAACCAAATCTGATCTGGTGGTCCTTGCCCGCTATATGCAGATTCTTTCTGATGATCTGTGCCGTCAGCTGGTGGGCCGTGCAATTAATATTCACCACTCCTTCCTGCCAGGTTTTAAAGGCGCACGCCCTTACTATCAGGCTTACGACCGCGGCGTAAAACTGATTGGTGCAACGGCGCATTATGTGACTTCGGATCTGGATGAAGGTCCGATCATTGAGCAGTCCGTACAGCCGGTGGATCACACCTTCGGTCCTGAGCGTCTGACTGCGGCCGGTCGTGATACCGAAACCATGGCGCTGGCCCGTGCGGTGAAGCGTCATACTGAACACCGTGTATTCCTCGATGGCAACAAAACCGTCGTCTTTAAATAACGGGTTCAGCTAACAAGGAAATCACAATGGCACAGATAATTGATGGAAAGCAGATAGCCGCCGACCTGGTTGCTGAAGTCGCTAACGGAGCTCAGGCCATATTCTCTGAATATGGCATCCGTCCGGGGCTGGCAGTCGTGCTGGTCGGCGACGATCCCGCCAGTCAGGTGTATGTACGCAATAAAGTGGCGCGGGCAACCGAAGCCGGTCTGAACTCAATTGAGCACAGACTGCCCGCAGATACCGATCAGGTAACACTGAATGCTCTGGTTGACGAGCTGAATAACGATCCGGCAGTGCACGGTATTCTGGTGCAGCTACCGTTGCCAGAGCAGCTTAATGAAGAGGAAATTATTTCCCGCATTAATCCGCGCAAAGACGTTGACGGTTTTCATCCGATTAACGTCGGTGAACTGGCGATCGGGAATGCCACTCTGGTGCCCTGCACACCACAGGGTTGCCTGCTGATGCTGGAAAAAACACTCGGCGATTTAAGCGGTAAACACGCAGTGGTTATTGGCCGTTCAAATATTGTCGGTAAACCGATGGCGTTACTGTTACTGCACGCTAACTGTACCGTCAGCATTGTGCATTCACGCACACGCAATCCGCAGGAACTGTGTAAACAGGCGGATATTGTGGTGGCTGCGGTTGGCCGTACAGAAATGGTGGATGCCAGCTGGGTAAAAGAAGGCGCTACTGTGATTGATGTGGGCATTAACGTCACTGAACGTGACGGTAAACGCAAACTGCTTGGTGACGTTAATTTTGCCGATGTAGAGCCGGTTGCTAATGCTATTACACCGGTACCGGGTGGGGTAGGTCCGATGACCATTGCCTGTCTGATGAACAACACCCTGATTGCGGCACGCAACCAGCTTTCATAAAAGCGCCTGCTTGCCAGAGCGGCAGTATTCTCTGCCGCTCAAAAAATACAGAATTTCCAACTTAGGAGGGCTGACGATGCCTTTCTCGTTACTTAAATACGGTCTTAATAACGATTATCCGTTTGAAAAAGACGCGGATCTTCCTGCGCCTTCAAAGCTGAAATCTCACTATGATGTGGTGATTATCGGTGGTGGTGGCCATGGTGTGGCTACAGCGTATTACCTGGCGAAATACCACGGTATTACCAATGTCGCAGTGCTTGAGAAAGGTTATCTTGGCGGCGGTAATACTGCGCGTAATACCGCTGTTATCCGCTCTAATTATCTGACTTCCGAAGGCGTAAAGTTTTATTCAGAGTCAGTGAAGTTATATCAGGATCTGTCCAACGAATTTGATTTTAATATTATGTATTCACGTCGCGGTCAGCTGACCCTGGCGCATACCGATTCAGCCATCCGTGCATTCCGTCAGCGTACCGAAGTGAATAAACACTTTGGCGGCAAAACCGAATTAATTGGTCCGCAGGAAATCCGCGAGTTAGTCCCGACCCTGAATATGAATCCTGGCCATATGCCGGTGCTGGCTGGTCTGTGGCATATGGATGGCGCAACAGCGCGTCACGATGCCGTGGCCTGGGGCTATGCCAAAGGGGCGACTCAGCGCGGTGTGGAATTGCATCAGCTGACCGAAGTCACCGGCGTGAAAGTTGAAAACGGCAAAGTCACCGGCATTAAAACCAACCGCGGTGATATTGGTTGTGGCGTCGCGGTACAGGCGGTTGCCGGGCATAGCTCAATCCTGTCAGAAATGGCGGGCTTCCGTCTGCCGATTGTGACTTACCCGCTGCAGGCCATGGTGACCCAGCCGGTTAAACCTTTCCTTAATCCATTAGTGAGCTCACCTGCCTTCCACTGTTATGTGCAGCAGACAGGACGCGGTGAAATTGTGATCGGCGGCGGTTCAGATCCATATCCGCTGTACGGCACCCGCTCTAATCTGGATTTAAAAGAAGGCCTGCTGGCTCATGCGGTAGAACTCTTTCCTTTTATGTCGAATTTAAAACTGATGCGTCAGTGGGCAGGTATCACGGATATGACCTCAGATTACAGCCCGATTATGGGGCTGAGCCCGGTGGAGAATTATTTCCTTGATGCGGGCTGGGGTACCTGGGGCTTTAAAGCCACACCAATCTGCGGCAAAACCATGGCAGAGCTGGTGGCCAGTGGTGGCAAAGTACCGGAATTGATTCAGCCGTTTGCCATGGACCGTTTTGATACCTTCCGTCAGGTTAATGAAATGGGCGCGACGGCGGCTTCCCACTAACAGAGGATTTATGCAATGAAAATTATGAATTGCCCTCTTAACGGGCCGCGCAATATCAGCGAGTTTGTCTATGGCGGCGAAGTAAAACAAATGCCGGATCCGGCCAGCTGCACTGATAAAGAATGGGCTGAGTATGTGTTCTATCACAACAACGGTACTGGCGTTGTGCGTGAGTGGTGGCTGCACGCGCCATCCGGTTACTGGTTTATTGCGGAACGTCATCGTGTCAGTGGTGAAGTATCCCGAACTTATGATCCGTCCGAACTTGATCAGAGTGAATTTTTCGCGGCTATTCCGGCAGTGCCTGAGGAGGCAAACTCATGAGTGGCGAACAACGTCTTAATGCACCCATGGGGCTGCTGATTGATCGTAATCAGCCAGTCAGTTTCAGTTTCGAAGGGCGCCATTATCGTGGCTTTGCTGGTGACTCTGTAGCCAGTGCTTTAATTGGTAACGGTCAGTGGCTGCTGTCACGTTCTTTTAAATATCATCGTCCGCGCTCTGTTTTAACCATGGCAGGTCAGGACGCCAATACTCTGGTGCAGCTCGCCTCAGATCCTAACGTATTGGCGGATCGTACTCCCATTTCGGAAGCCTTGCGGGTGGAAGGCCAGAATTACGCCGGCACACTGGAAAACGACCGTGATGCTGTTTTAAATAATTTCGGTCGTTTTATGCCGGTGGGTTTTTATTACCGCGCATTTTACAAGCCGAAAGGCATCTGGGACTGGTGGGAAAAGATCATCCGTAAAAAAGCAGGCCTGGGTACTGTGGATCTGAAAGCCAGAGCCGGTTACCACGATAAAGAATTCCTGCACTATGACCTGGTGGTGGTCGGAGCCGGCCCTGCGGGTTTATCTGCCGCGCTGACTGCAGCCGAAGGTGGTGCCAGCGTGCTGCTGCTGGATGAGAACAGCGTGATTGGTGGTGCGCTGAATTACAGTCGTTTTGATGCGGCTGGCGTGCACGCTGAAGGTCTGCGCAACGGCTTAATTGAACAGGTTGAAGCGCAGCCAAATATCCGGGTCATGACAGAAGCTACCTGTAATGCCTGGTTTACAGATAACTGGTTGCCGGTGATTAAAGGCAGTCGTCTGTACAAGGTGCGCGCCAAAGAATGCATTGTCGCTGCCGGTGCTTATGAACAGCATGTGGTATTCCGTAATAACGATCTGCCAGGTGTGATGATGTGCAGTGCAGCTGAGCGGCTGATGAAACTGTATGCAGTAAAACCTGGTAATAAAGCTGTGGTACTGGCAGGTAACGACGAAGCTTATTTAACGGCGCTGACGCTGGCTGAGCAGGGTGTTCAGGTTCAGGCTTTGATCGATATGCGCGATAAGGCGCAGGACAGTGTGCTGAGCGAAGCGGTCAGTGATGCCGGTATTAAAATTATGACGGGTAAAACCGTCTATGAAGCCCTGCCAACTAAAGGCAATAAACATATTGCCGCCGTAGATGTACGCAGCATTACCGGGCAGGGGAAAGTCGCTGACAGCGGCGAAACCATTGAGTGTGATCTGCTGTGTATGTCAGCGGGCTTTATGCCGGCTTATCAATTGCTGTGTCAGGCCGATGCGAAACTGAGCTATGACGATGAGCGTGCCCGGTTTGAAATTAACAACCTGCCGCCACATCTTTATATCGCCGGCTCTGTGAATGGTGTTTATACCCTGGATGCAGTTATCGCCGATGGCAAAGCAAAAGCTATTCTGGCACTGGAAAGCCTGGGCAAACCTTTCCTCGCTGAAGTTCCTACCGTGCACTGTGATAAGCAGATGAACTTCAACTGGCCAATTTTCAAACATCCGAAAGCGAAAGAGTTTGTCGATTTCGATGAAGATCTGCAGGTCAAAGATATTGTTAATGCCACGCGCATTGGCTATCGCGACGTGCAGTTGGTGAAGCGTTTTTCAACGGTTGGTATGGGACCTTCTCAGGGGCGTCACTCGGCATTGCCGACAGCAAGACTGGTTGCCAATGCAACCGACCGCACTGTCAGCGAAACCGGTGTTACCACCGCGCGCCCGCCGTTTAATGCAGAAAAGCTGGCAGTTATTGCCGGACGTTCGTTTGATCCTTACCGACAGTCTGCCATGCATCATCGTCATGTTGAGCTTGGCGCAAAAATGATTCCGGCTGGCAGCTGGCAGCGCCCCGCATTTTACGGTGCGCCAGAACGCCGCCTGGAATGCATTGCCCGGGAAGCGCATGCGGTGCGGAATAATGTCGGTGTGATTGATGTCTCGACATTAGGTGGTCTCGAATTGCGCGGACCGGATGCCGCAGAATTTATTAACCGTATTTATACCTTTGGTTTCCTGAAACAGCCTGTCGGTAAAACCCGTTATGCAGTGCTGACCAGCGAGCAGGGCGTAGTAATTGATGACGGGGTTTCCTGTCGTTTTGCCGAAGACTGCTTCTATGTAACGGCAACCACCACCGGGGTGGATTCTGTTTACCGAAATATGCAGCGCTGGAATGCCATGTGGCGCCTGAAAGTGGACATCGCTAACGTCACTTCCGCTTTCGCGGCGGTGAACCTGGCAGGACCGAATGCGCGTAAAGTGCTGGAGAAAATTACCGGTCTGGATGTTACGTCAGAAGGCTTCCCCTATCTCGCCTGTCGCGAAGGTGATATTGAAACACCACTGGGTAGTATTCCGGCACGGTTACTGCGCGTCGGTTTTGTCGGTGAGCTGGGTTATGAAATTCATGTGCCGTCACGTTATGGCGAAGCATTGTGGGATGCGGTTATGCAGGCCGGTGCAGAATTTGGTATCACACCATTTGGTGTGGAAACCCAGCGTCTGCTGCGTCTGGAAAAAGGCCACATTATTGTCAGCCAGGATACCGATGGCATGAGTCATCCGGGTGAACTGTCACTGGGCTGGGCGATTAACCGTAACAAACCTTTCTTTGTCGGCTGTCGTTCGGTGGACATCGTTATGAACGCCAAACAGACCCGTAAACTGGTGGGCTTCACCTTACCGGCAGAAATGGTCAATAAAGGGCTGAAGCCGGAAGAGGGGCATCTGGTCCTGCGTGGTGACGACATCAGCGGCAATATTACTTCCTGTGAATACTCGCCGGCACTGGACCGCATTATCGGTCTGGCGTATGTGGGAATTGATCAGGCAGAAAGCGGCAGCACTTTCCGTGTGCGGGTTAACGGTGGCAGCGAAGTTCAGGCCAGCGTCTGTGATCTGCCTTTTTATGATGCCGATAATAAACGTCAGGAGATGTAATGATGACTGATTCAATGACAGCTGTCAGACCTGAGCAACAATTAGCGCGCAACGGCCTCTATCGGAAAATTGCTGATGCAGAGTTTGTTGCTACTGCTGAGTCTGCGATTGCAGCCAGTTTCTCTGCTGATGACAGCAGTGCGCAGAGCCGCTGTGCGCTGACCGATATGACGCCGGTAGTGCGCGGAGGATTCCGCGGTAAAGCGTCGGCGGACCATCTTCAGGCACTGGGTTTGCCAATACCGGAAAAACCCAATCAGGCGCTGACAACAGACAAAGGTGAAACGGTATTGCGACTCAGCAACACCGAATATTGGCTGCTGGGCAGCGTTACTGATTTTGGTCAGACGGTAGCGGATGTCCGTTCTCAGGCGATGCCAGCGGCAGATTGTTACCCACTGTTCTGCAACGACAGCCATGCCTGGCTGACACTCAGTGGTGAACACTGTGCCGCAGTAATGGCCAAGCTGTGTGGCGTTGATATGCGGGCGGAAGTCTTTCCGTCCGGCAGCATTGCCCAGACCTCGGTGGCACGGATTAATGCCATTGTTGTTTCACATTCTGTCGGCGGTAAAGCGGTTTTCTCTCTGCTGTTTGATACTGGCTACCATGCCTATATGTGGGATGTACTGCTGGATGCCAGCAGTGAATTCGGCGGAGTCGCCGCTGGCGTGACTGCGCTGATGGTTGATTAACCTGGTTCTAAAGTACAAAAACGCTGCCTGCATTTGTAAGCAGCGTTGCTTTCCCTCCTGTTATTTTTCTGTTTTGCTGTGTAACCGCTCACTACAATTTTATGTATCTGGCTGAATTGTAATCCGTCTTTCATTTGCTAGGCTGAAGTGAAAACATCTTTGAGTTATTCAGCCGTGAAGAACCTGACCATCCGCTTTAAAGTCCTCCTTCTTGCCATCATTCCCACTGCTCTGGTAACCGTATTTCTGGTAGCTCTGAATCTGAATCAAGCCAATGAGATTGGTCGCCATGCCGTGGATAATTTTTCTGCATCGATGGAAAATCGCATGCAGAGTGAAATCCGCAACTACGTCAATGTAGCGAAAACGTCGATTACGGATCTGCTGAAAAATAAAGGCAGCATGAGTGAAAGCGAGCTGGTAAGCAGCATGAAAGCCATTCTGCGGCCGATGCGTTTTGATGACTCGGGTTCGGAAGGTTACTTCTTTCTTTATAAATCTGACGGCGAAGTATTAATTCATGGTCTGAAACCGGAACTGGAAGGTCAGAATCTGTGGAACTTCAAAGATGTAGACGGCACGCTGCTGATTCAGGATCTGATGCGTGAAGCCAGAGCCGGTGGCGGTTTTGTCCATTATCGCTGGAAGAATGCCCAGGGTGAGAGTGCAAAAAAACTGGGCTATGCCACCATGATTCCACAGCTGGACGTTATGATTGGCAGTGGCTTCTGGGCAGACAGCCTCGATCAGGAAATCGCTGATATGGATTCCAGTATCAGCAGCTCACTGTCGCAGTCGCTGTGGACTTCTGTAGTTGCTGCCATTATTGCCCTGGGTGTCGTGCTGATGCTGGCGCTGTTGGTTGTACGCAGTATTGTTGGGCCTCTGCATTCTGCTGTGCAGGCGATGAAAGATATTGCTGAAGGCGATGGTGATCTTACTGCACGCCTCGATGCTAAGAGCGATGATGAAATTGGCCAGCTGGCTCAGGCGTTTAACGCCTTTGCTGATCAGGTGCATGAGCTGGTGTCCAGCGTACGTTCCTCTACACGCACCCTGTTTGATTCTGCCAGTGGTCTGAAGAGCATGATGGAAGGTGCTTCTCAGGGGGTGGTAAAACAGAAAGACGAAAGCGATCAGGTGGCCACCGCCATGTATGAAATGACCGCAGCGGCGCAACAGGTTGCCGGAAATGCAGCGGAAGCTTCACGCGCTGCCTCCGGTGCCAATGAGCAGGTGCACGATGCTCAGGGTCTGGTGCAGCATGCGGTATCCGTGATGACGGGTCTGTCGTCCCAGGTGGATGAGGGCGTAAAAGGTATTGAACAGCTGAGCAGTGATTCACGCCAGATCGATTCGGTACTGGAAGTGATCCGCGCCATTGCCGAACAAACCAACCTGCTGGCGCTGAACGCCGCCATTGAAGCAGCCCGTGCCGGTGAAGCCGGACGCGGTTTTGCGGTGGTTGCCGATGAAGTACGTACTCTGGCCAGTCGCACCCAGCAGAGTACGGAAGAAATTCAGGCCACCATTGAACAGCTGCAGAAAGGTGCCTCCAACGCCGTTCGTCTGATCGGCAATATTAACGAACAAAGTGAAACAGCGGCATCGGAAACCAGCCAGATTGATACCGCGCTGCGTGAAATTCAGCAATCCGTGGGTACCATCACCGACATGAATTCACAGATTGCAACCGCGGCGGAAGAGCAGACAAATGTTTCTGAAAGCATTAACCAGAACGTGCACGAAATTGTGCGGATTTCTGAAGAGACCGCTGAAGCAACGACTCAGGCGGACATAACGACCCGCAAGCTGAATGAGCTGGCCAGCCAGATGGACGCACTGGTTAAGCGTTATAAGGTCTGACTGTCTTTGTCGTATTTACGACAATAACATCAAGCCCGGTTTTGTGTGACAACACAGGCCGGGCTTTTTGTTTTCTAACGGATTGATTTTATTGGCTTTATTTTATCCGTGCCGGGTATCTGTGCTGGCGTTGCTTTTGCAATCACTAATGCACAAATGAAAGACGCGACCGCACAACGCTGTCGCCGGTACCTGTCAGTATGGAGCCTTTATGCGTTTTGAAGCCTACCCCAGCGAAATTGCCGCGCTGCCTGCTCTGTCGGATGGTGAGCGACTGGACTACTTTCTGATGCGCGCTTTTGAAACCGAAGAGTTCTGGGCTCTGAAACAGGGAACGGAATGGTTTACCCGGCCATTAACAGAAGAAATCAATGGCTTTGCGGCCGGCCAACTGATTCTGCCTGCCTGGTGTTACCGCCACTACGCCATGGATGCTGCACTGGATATCTGGACCGACTGTCGTCCTGCTTCGGTATCGCTGGAATATTTTATCGAGGAAGAAATCCCACGCCTGATCGAACAGGATATCGTACTGGATATTATGCCCCGCAATGACCAGCCTGGTTGCATGATTACCGCACACCGTCTCAGCAGTATTTTTGAAGGCATTATGGACGCTGGCGAATATCGTCTCGAAGGATAAGGCTGCCGGAAAAGAGGCAGAAGGAAAAGGCAGAAGGAAAATCAAGGGAGAAAAAGCTATGGAAAAGATCGGAATATTCTTTGGTACGGAAACCGGTACCACCCGCTTAATCGCCAAAAAGCTGCACAAACTACTGGGTGCAGATATTGCCGACAAACCGGTTAACGTCAATCGTATTCAGGCTCAGGATTTTCTCAGTTA
>NZ_DJIO01000074.1:0-9726 GCF_002433655.1 Thalassolituus sp. UBA6592
CCCAAACTGTGGGACAGCAGTGGCATAAGCGGCCTCTTTTCTATCTGATCTAATCCGAAGATTAAACAGAGTAGTACATATCGAACTCAACTGGGTGAGTAGTGTGCTCAACGCGGTACACTTCTTCCATTTTCAGTTCGATGTAAGCTTCGAGCATGTCTTCGGTGAATACGCCACCGGCAGTCAGGAACTCTTTATCAGCTTCCAGGCTGCTCAGCGCTTCACGCAGAGAACCGCAAACCTGAGGAATCTTAGCAGCTTCTTCAGCTGGCAGATCGTACAGGTCTTTGTCTGCTGCATCGCCAGGGTGCAGTTTGTTTTTAACACCGTCGATACCAGCCATCAGCATTGCTGCGAACGCCAGGTATGGGTTAGCAGTAGGATCCGGGAAACGTGCTTCAATACGCTTGCCTTTAGGAGACGCAACGTAAGGAATACGGATAGAAGCAGAACGGTTACGGGCAGAGTATGCCAGCATCACTGGTGCTTCGAAGCCTGGGATCAGACGCTTGTATGAGTTAGTGGACGGGTTAGTGAACGCGTTCAGTGCTTTAGCGTGCTTGATGATACCGCCGATGTAGAACAGAGCAGTTTCAGACAGGCCAGCATAGCCGTCACCAGCGAACTGGTTTTCACCGTCTTTCCAGAAAGACTGGTGAACGTGCATACCGGAACCGTTGTCACCAACAACTGGCTTAGGCATGAAGGTAGCAGTTTTACCGTATGCAGCAGCAACGTTGTGAACAACGTATTTCAGCATCTGTACTTCGTCAGCTTTCTTAACCAGAGTGTTGAATTTAACACCGATTTCGTTCTGACCAGCGTTAGCTACTTCGTGGTGGTGAACTTCTACGTCCAGACCAATAGCCATCATGGTGTTACACATTGCAGCACGGATGTCGTGCATGCTGTCCACTGGTGGAACCGGGAAGTAACCGCCTTTAACGCGTGGACGGTGACCCAGGTTGCCGCCTTCTACTACAGAAGCAGTTGCCCATGCACCTTCGTCAGAGTTGATCTTAACGAAACAACCCTGCATGTCCTGACCCCAGGTGATGTCGTCAAAGATGAAGAATTCTGGCTCTGGACCAAAGAACGCAGTGTCACCCAGACCAGTAGACTGCAGGTAAGCTTCAGCGCGTTTTGCAACGGAACGTGGGTCACGCTCGTAGCCTTGCATAGTGGAAGGCTCGATGATGTCACAACGCAGAACCAGAGTTGCGTCTTCAGTGAACGGATCCAGGAAGCAGGTAGAATCGTCTGGCATCAGAATCATGTCGGATTCGTTAATGCCTTTCCAACCGGAAATAGAAGAACCGTCGAACATCTGACCGGTTTCGAAGAATTCTTCATCAACGTATGAAGCAGGGATAGTAACGTGCTGTTCTTTACCCTTGGTGTCGGTGAAACGCAGGTCGACCCACTTCACGTCATTTTCTTTGATCAAATTCAGAGTGTTCTCTGACATCTTGTTGTCTCCAGATGCTGGTTCATTTTGATTCGGGTTGCCCCGTTTTTCCATGCTCGGTCTTGGAGCAATTAGTGTGCCATTTTGGGCAATGCCGAAACCCACGGTTTTAATGGGCTACAATGCCCACCCGACAACACTAACGCACTGCAAAAATGCAAAAACAATGGTGTTCGCACCATATTGATGCACAAATTTAAACAGAACTGACCAGCCAGAACATGTTCGCCCATTATAGGTTCAGCATCTCTTCCGGGTACATGGGGGAAAGCACAAAAAGTGCGCCTCAGGGCAAGATTACGCTTCTTTACTGTACAGATTGCTGGTTCAGCGTCGCATTCAGGCAAAAAGATTGTGCATTTACGTCTCTGTCTTAAGACTCTCTGCTGACACATAAACCCGAAATGGTTTGTCCCGAATCTGTAAGAAGCGTCTGCCATTCTCGCCGATATCCGGACTTATTTTCCGCCCAGCGTATATCCGCGCGGTCAGACAATGTACAATCCGGTACCTTTTTTTTCAGTGGCGGCTAAACCGGCCTCAGCGATCATGAATTTACGCTGGTAACCGAGCTGCATCCACGCATCAGAGAGCGTACATGAAAGTGTGCGAACGATGACGCACACACAGGCTAAACTTGAAATATGTCTAACGAAATCAATAACTTAAGAAACATCGCCATCATTGCGCACGTTGACCATGGTAAAACCACCCTGGTTGATAAGCTGCTGGAGCAATCCGGTACGCTGGACCGCAACCAGGGCGGCGAGCGCGTGATGGACTCCAACGACCAGGAGAAAGAGCGCGGCATTACCATTCTGGCGAAGAACACCGCCATCCGCTGGAACGACTACCGCATTAACATCGTGGACACACCGGGACACGCCGACTTCGGTGGTGAAGTAGAACGTGTAATGTCTATGGTGGATTCCGTATGTCTGCTGGTAGACGCCGTTGACGGCCCGATGCCTCAGACCCGTTTCGTAACTCAGAAAGCCTTCGAACGTGGCCTGCGTCCGATTGTTGTAATCAACAAAATCGACCGTCCGGGTGCACGCCCTGACTGGGTAATGGACGAAATCTTCGACCTGTTCGACCGCCTGGGTGCAACCGAAGAACAGCTCGACTTCCCGGTTATTTACGCTTCCGCTCTGAACGGTATTGCCGGTAACGATCCGGACGATATGGCTGAAGACATGAGCCCGCTGTTCCAGATGATCGTTGATCACGTACAGCCACCGGAAGTTGAAATCGACGGTCCGTTCCAGATGCAGGTTTCCGCTCTGGACTACGACAGCTTCGTCGGCGTTATCGGTGTTGGCCGTATTACCCGTGGCCGCCTGAAGCCAGGTACCGACATCCAGCTGATCGATCTGAATGACAAAGTCCGTAAGGGCCGTATTCAGCAGGTAAAAGGCTTCCACGGCCTGAACCGTGTTGACGTAGCAGAAGCGACCGCCGGTGACATCGTCTGTATATCCGGTATCGATGGCCTGAACATCTCCGACACCCTGTGTGCCGTGGGCAATGTTGAGGCTCTGCCAGCACTGAGCGTAGACGAGCCAACCGTATCCATGACCTTCCAGGTGAACGATTCTCCGTTCGCCGGTAAAGAAGGTAAGTTCGTGACCTCACGTAACATCAAGGACCGTCTGGATCAGGAACTGATCCACAACGTGGCGCTGCGTGTTGAGCCAGGCGACAGCCCTGAAAAATTCAAGGTTTCCGGCCGTGGTGAACTGCACCTGTCGGTTCTGATTGAAACCATGCGTCGCGAAGGCTTCGAAATGGCCATCGGTAAGCCTGAAGTTGTGCAGAAAGAAATTGACGGCGTCATGCAGGAACCGTACGAACAGGTGGTGATCGACGTTGAAGAAGAGCACCAGGGTTCCATTATGGAAGAGATGGGTAACCGTCGTGCGGAAATGACCAACATGGTTCCGGACGGCAAAGGTCGTGTACGTCTGGAGTTTATCGCTCCGGCCCGTGGTCTGATCGGTTTCCGCGGTCTGTTCCTGACCCTGACTTCCGGCTCCGGTATTCTGACCAACGTGTTTGATCACTACGGTCCGGTACAGACCAGCCTCGGCTCTACCCGTCACAATGGTGTACTGGTTTCCATGGTTGCCGGTAAAGCGCTGGGTTATGCCCTGTACTCTCTGCAGGATCGTGGCCGTCTGTTTATCGGTCCTCAGACTGAAGTGTACGAAGGTATGATCATCGGTCTGCACTCCCGTGATAACGACCTGGTGGTTAACCCAACCAAAGCCAAGCAGCTGACCAACGTGCGTGCCTCCGGTACTGACGAAGCCATCGTGCTGACACCACCGGTTAAGCACACGCTGGAACAGGCGCTGGAATTCATCGAAGACGACGAGCTGGTAGAAGTAACGCCAGTAAGCATCCGTCTGCGTAAGAAATTCCTGACCGAGAACGAGCGTAAACGCGCTAAGAAAGGCTGAGTTTAACGACTGACCTTTGTTCTCTTAAAAAGCCGGCAATTGCCGGCTTTTTTATTTCCTGTACCGGGCGTTGCCCACATTCGTTTTCCTGTCAGACGAAAGCCGGTCTATAGTAGTTGCAAACCGGTTGCTACAGTCTGCTGCTATGCGCTTACTTATCCTTCTTTCCATACTGCTTCTGCCCGGTCTGGCAGCAGCCACCGAACTCACTCTGGGCTGCGGAAATTCGTTGCCACCGTATGTTATTCAGCACAATAACCGCGGGATTGCTCTGGAGCTGATGCAGCGCGCCATGCACCTGCAGGGCTACCGGGTTGAAGTTTACTACGGCTCCAACTCGGAACTGGCTGAACGCTTCAACCGTGGTGAGCTCGATATTCTCTGTATCACCAACAAAGACGTTACCCCCAGAGCCTACTTCTCCCATGAGCCTCTGCTGGTGTTCCACAATCACGCGGTGACACTGAAAGAAAATAAGATACGGCTGGCCTCAGTCAGCGAGCTGGAGCAATACCGCATAGGAGCCTTCAGTCTCGCCAGCAAACTGCTGCCAGTACCGTTTGCCGCCACCGTGGCCAAAAGTCCCGAATATACGGAATTCATTGACCAGCAATTGCAGGTAAAACAGCTGTTCAACAAAGAAAAGGACGTCATCATCATCGACCGTATGATCTTCCGCTACTTTATGAGCCGTCTGCGCCGGGCAGCACCGGAAGATGCCAACCTGCGCTCTGACGTTGAGCTGCACGCTCTGTTTCCAAGCACCGAATACTTCACCGCTTTCCACTCCTCAGAGCTGCGCAATGCCTTTGACGCCGGCATGAAGAGCCTGGCTGAATCCGGTGAAAAAGAGCAGATCATCACCGCATACGACCGCCTGCTGTCAGAGTATCTGTTCCAATAGAGAACCCGCACACTCAGCGAACAGGCATAAAAAAACCCGGCACAGGCCGGGTTTTTTTATCGCGTTAATCCACAGACTCAGATATCAGAAATGGATTTCAGCGGGTAGTTGGCTGGCAGCGGCTGACGGGCAACGCCAGTGTCGATTGCAGCCTGAGCCACAGCAGTAGACACAGCACCCAGCAGACGGCTGTCAACGGCTTTAGGAATGATGTATTCCTTGCCGAACTCCAGAGAATCCAGACCGTAAGCGTCCAGAACTTCCTGAGTAACTGGTTCTTTTGCCAGACCAGCCAGAGCCTTGGCAGCAGCCAGTTTCATTTCTTCGTTGATCACTTTGGCGCGAACGTCCAGAGCACCACGGAAGATGAACGGGAAGCCCAGTACGTTGTTCACCTGGTTCGGGTAGTCAGAACGGCCGGTTGCCATGATGGCATCCGGACGTGCTTCAGCAACCACTTCCGGCATGATTTCCGGAACCGGGTTGGCACAGGCGAAGATGATCGGGTTTTCAGCCATCGCTTTGATCTGTTCGCCAGTCACCATGTTAGGACCTGACAGACCCAGGAAGATGTCAGCACCAGCCAGCGCATCGTCAACGGTACGCTTGTCAGTATCAACAGCGAATGCCTGCTTGTACTGGTTCAGGTCGGTACGACCGGAGTGAATCACACCGTTACGGTCACACATGAAAATGTTTTCTGGCTTCATACCGGCCAGGATCAGCAGCTTGGAGCAGGAGATCGCAGCGGCACCGGCACCCAGTACACACATTTTTGCGTCTTCTACTTTCTTGCCAACGATTTCCAGAGCATTCAGTGCACCGGCAACGGTTACGATCGCAGTACCGTGCTGGTCATCGTGGAATACCGGGATTTCACACTGTTCAATCAGAGTACGTTCGATTTCAAAACACTCAGGTGCTTTGATGTCTTCCAGGTTGATACCACCGAAGGTGTTCGCAATGCGGCGAACGGTGTCGATGAAGGCCTGTGGGCTTTCAGATTCCACTTCGATATCGATGGAATCAACGCCAGCGAAACGTTTGAACAGCAGGGATTTACCTTCCATTACCGGCTTGGAAGCCAGAGGACCCAGGTTACCCAGACCCAGAATTGCAGTACCGTCAGAGATAACCGCTACCAGGTTGCCTTTCGCTGTGTATTTGTAGGCATTTTCAGGATCTGCCGCAATTTCTTTAACCGGCTCAGCCACACCAGGGCTGTAGGCCAGTGACAGGTCACGGGAGGTTTTAGCCGGGGTGGTCAGTTCAATGCTGATCTTGCCTGGCTTAGGAAACTGATGGTAGTCCAGAGCTGCTTGTTTTAAATCTTCTGACATAGTGCTCATCCAGTCTTGTCGCGTTGTAATAATTGCCGACTGTGCAACATCGTCCAGGACACAGGGGCGCAAGGGGCGTACTTTCTACCAAAATCCAATACCCTTTTCCAGCAAATATGGCATGGAAAGGCACTTAATTGTTCTGAATCATGACCTTATATGCTTTGGCAGACGCATAGTTACACGCAATCCGGGATGAATATTCTCCGCAGTAATTTTTCCGTCATGCAGTTCAACAATGCGCTTGACCAGCGCCAGTCCAATGCCATAACCACCGGAGCTCTGGGAGCGGGAATGCGTGTGAGAACGGGCAGTATCGACCTGCACAAAGGCATCAAAGATGCGCTGCAGATCCTCTTCCGCAACCCCCGGCCCGGAATCCGCAACCCATAGTTCAATCTCATCACCACGCTGAGCGGCACCGACCCGCAGCACGGAATCCGCGGGCGAGAAGCGGATGGCATTGCGCAGCAGGTTATCGAAGGCCCGCTCCACCAGCATCCATTCCCAGGAGGCTTTCACCTCAGCTGCAGGCAGATAGGTTTCCAGCACCAGGGATTTCTGCGAAATCTCCAGTGCCGCGTCCTGCAGCCAGATACCCACCTGCGCGCTGACCGACAGTTTTTCGGTCTGCAGTGTGCTGTTATTGGCCTGACGCAGCCGCGCCAGATCGAGAATATCACTGATCAGACTGTCGACCTGCTCAACCGCCCGCTCAATACGCTGATGCTCCGCAGCCAGCGTCTGATGGGTATCTTTTTTACGGGCAATCCCCAGTGCGATCTGCAGACGGGTCAGGGGAGAGCGTAATTCGTGGGATACATCACGCAGTAACTGCTGATGGGAATGCAGCAGACGCTGCAGGGCATCGGCCATGTCCGCCACATCATTGGCCAGCGTGCCGATTTCATCATGGCGATGCAGGTCCGCTTCCAGCCCGGATACGTCGAAGTTTCCGCGTCCCAGCTGGCGCACGGTAGAACGCAGACGGCGGATTGGCCGCGTCAGGTTCCAAACCAGCAGGAAACACAGCAGAGTCACCACCAGAATTACCGTCAGCGGTACCAGCCAGCGATGCTCATTATCGAGCACATTGTGCAGTTCAGTGCGGGTAACCGACAGGTACAGATAGCCGTCGTACTGCAACGGCCCGACCATCACCCAACCATCATTTTGCCCCCACAGCACTTCGCGGCGGTTGGCAGCCTGATCGGCAAATTCTTCCAGATCGTGGGGGAGCTGACTGACAGCATCGACAGGCGCAGCCACCAGATTCCAGCCCGGACGCAGGGAGCGCCACAGGCGGCGGCCTTCGGCAATCACCGGCCGCTCGTGTTCCATCTGATCGACCAGCAGGGCCACTTCGCGCTGCGTCGCTGGCCGCAGATAGTCATTACCAATCCACTCGTAGGTGAAAACTGCGGCCCCCATGGCGAGAAAGATCACGCACCAGAACCACAGGAAGATTTTCAGGAACAGCGAGTGGTACCAGCGCATCAAGGCACCAGCATGTAACCGCGCGAGCGCACCGTCTTAATCCACTCCGCATTGCCGTGGCGTTCACCCAGCTTTTTACGCAGGTTGCTGACGTGCATATCGATGGAACGATCGTACGCCATTAACGGACGGCCAAGAGCGGCCATCGACAGAGTATCTTTATCCACCAGCTCACCAATATTGCGGATCAGGCATTCCAGAACGCCATACTCAGCTCCGGTGAGAGATACCTCTTCACCACTTTTGGTCACCAGACGTTTGCCCAGATGCAGCACAATGTCATCGACTGAGAGCTCTTCCGCCTCAGCGTTCTGAATGCCATCAGAACTCAGTTCGATACGACGGAACAGCGCCTTGATACGCGCCACCAGTTCATGATGATGATAAGGCTTGGGAATATAATCATCGGCGCCGTGCTCAAGGCCCAGCACCCGGTCGACGCTTTCGCCGCGGGCCGTCAGCATAATCACAGGCAATGATGAGCTTTCACGCAGGGTGCGCAGCACTTCAAATCCATTCATTTCAGGCAACATCACATCCAGTAACATCAGATCAAATTGCCCTTCGAGCGCAGCATTTAAACCGCTTTTCCCGTCGTTGACGACAGTCAGTTCAAAGCCTTCCATTGACAGATATTCTGTCAGCAGCTCTCCGAGTTCATAATCGTCATCGACGAGTAAAATGGATTTCATAATCTCCTCCGGTAGCGGCCACAGTGTATCCCTGATGCCTGTTTTCGTGACAGGACTTTACCCTTCTTTGCCAAGGTATGTTGGTTCAGGAATATTTACTGATCCAGCAGAGTGGCCAGCCAGCGGGTGCGGTCATTTACCTCGAAAGCAATCTTGACCACCATGGTTAACGGAATGGACAACAGCATGCCAACAGGCCCTAACACCCAGCCCCAGAAAACCAAAGACAGGAAAACCACCAGGGTGGAAAGACCCAGTGTACGCCCCATCATTTTTGGCTCAACGATATTGCCATAAAAGGTGTTAGCCACCACGTAGACAATCGCCGTCAGGATGGCTTCCCCAACACTCAGCTGAATCAGCGCCACCAGCACAGCTGGCACGGCTGCAATAATAGATCCGATATTGGGAATATAATTCAACAGAAATGCCACCAGCGCCCACATGGCAGCGTAATCAACGCCGATAATCCACAGCGCAATACCAATGGTCGCACCGGTCATTAAACTCACCAGGGTTTTGATCACCAGGTATTTCTGTACCAGCTGAGAAAAGCGTGAGAAATGTTCAACCGCCAGGGTTTTATCACCCAGCGCCCGGCGCATTTTATTAGGGAAACCGGCGGCCTCCAGCAGAATAAAAATCACCGTAAATAAAATCAGAAAGGTATTCGCCAGCACCCCGCCGAGGCCGTTAAAAACGTTGGCGACCATTTTCATAACGGCGCCGGGGTTCACGTATTCACGCAGAATATTATCCGCAACGTCGATGCCTCTGCCCTGTAACCAGCTGACAGAAGTACTGACCAGCGCCTGCAGTTTATCTTCGTACAGCGGCATGTCCTGATAAAAGGCATTAATAGTGCGGCCAACAAAGGTGGCCAGCAGGCTGCCAAACAACAGGAAGCCGACCAGGATAAGCAACAGCGCCAGCACTTCCGGCACCCGGTGCCGGGTCAGCCAGTGCATCAGCGGCGCACTGAGAATGGCGATAAAAATAGCGAGCAGAAACGGAATCAGAATGCTGGCTGAACTTTTAATACCAGCGATGACGATCACCACTGAGGCAGCCGTCATCAGAATATTTCCGGCCAGACTTTTATCGACAGACATATTTCCCGTACCCTGTACTCCCTGAAGGCCCAAGAGAATACACGACTCAGACCAGCGTGCGCGAGTCCCGTACTCATCATCTCAGGATCACTTAGCTTCGCCGCTGAATTATTCACCGGCGAGCTTGGCATCCTGAATGAACTTCTATACTATTCGCGCCCTGATCGCGGAAGTGGTGAAATTGGTAGACACGCTGTCTTGAGGGGGCAGTGCCTTTCGAGGCGTGGGGGTTCGAGTCCCCCCTTCGGTAC
>NZ_DJIO01000074.1:9999-17009 GCF_002433655.1 Thalassolituus sp. UBA6592
CGCCAGATTTAGGTTCTGGTGCCGTAAGGTGTGAGAGTTCGAGTCTCTCCTTCCGCACCAATCTCTTACGGCCTGTTGCCCTGACTGTTTACAGATGGAGACAGCCATGCCCGGCCTGTTAATCCTGCTGATATTCCTGCTGCTCGGCGGTGTCACACAGCAATTTTTTGATCTCCCTGTTCCTGCCTCAATTATCGGCATGCTGCTGTTGTTAGTGGCGCTCATTGTGCGCGGCTCTGCGTCGGACTCGCTGAAAAAAATCACCTCTGTTCTGTCTCCCCTGCTGCCACTGTTTCTGATTCCGGTCAGTGTCGGCGTGGTTACACAGAAGCACGCGTTACAGGAACACGGTCTGGCCCTGCTGGCGATTCTGGCCATCAGCATTATTCCGGGCGCCTTGGTTTGTGCCCTGATCATGAGCCGGGGGAAAAAAGGATGATCTCAACCTTATTACACACCCCGCTGTTCTGGGCGGCCATGACCATTGCTGCTTTCCTCGGCGGTCAGCAGGTTTACCGCCTGACCGGTAACAACGCCTTTCTGCCTCCCATCCTGACCGGCATCGTACTGGTTGTGACAGCACTGGAAATCAGCGGTGTGTCCTATGACACGTATATGCGGGGCGGCGGCTATCTGCACATGATGCTGGGGCCAGTGGTGGTTATGCTGGCGGTTCCCCTCTATCAATATCTGCACACCATGCGTAAACAATGGTTACGTATTGCACTGGCCATTAGTCTGGGTTCCGGCACGACTGTCGCCTGCGCCGTACTGCTGACCTGGTGGTGGATCGGCGATGAAGCCATTTTTATCACCATGCACAGTAAATCCATTACCACCCCTGTGGCGGTGGCCATCAACGATCAGGTGGGTGGTATCAGCGCGCTGGCGTCGGTATTCGTGATCGTGACCGGTATCCTCGGCGCCCTGATGATACCGCCACTGCTGAAGGCATCCCGGATGAACGACGAACAGACCGTCGGTCTGACGCTGGGCATCTGCGCCCACGCCATCGGTACCAGCCGGGCGCTGGAATTGGGCCCACAGCAGTCGGCCTATGCCGCCATGGCAATGACGTTGACGGCAACTCTGCATGCATTGGTTCTTCCCTGGCTGATTCATCTTTATTAACTGTATTTCCTGTCGTATGAGGTGACTATCAGCTAGGGTTATAGGCACCTCTGACTCCATTCGCTCACTTGTGGCAGGTAAAGCGCAATCTATGGCTCGTCTTCATAAACAAACCTGGTTACCTGTGCTTATCGTTGCTGTTGTTATTTCTCTGACAACCAGCCTGTTCCTCTATTTTCAGATCATGCAGAGCGCACAGAAAGATCTGGCCAGCGTCGTCTCGCAGGTAGCCCGCCAATGGCAGCAGCAGGCGCTGCGTCCGGGCAGCAGCAATACCCCACACGCCGAACGCAGTGATATTCACTTCCAGATCGTCAGCCGGCAGGAAAACGACAATGTTGTCTCACACTTCAGTCAGCACAAAACCATTCGCGCGGAAGACATCCGCGCCGCACTGAGCGGTGCCGAAGGCTTCGCTAATTACCGGGCTGACGGCAAACACATTCTCGCCTTTTATCAGCCACTGAACGACCGCGATGCCCTGGTAGCGGTTACCTCTATGGAAGACGCCGACCGCAGCCACCTTGTTATGTCGCTGTCGTTATTCCTGATCAGCCTGTTGGTCAGCGGCGTTTTTCTGCTGCTGTATCAGTTGCTGCAGAACCGCAGGCGCAACAATCATCCGTCTCTTAATGCACTGGAAAAGGCGGATATCAGCAGCATGTCACTGCTGCTGTCTGATAACTTCGTGGTGACCGATCTGAGTCCGGGAGTGACGCAGAAATTCGGTCTGCAAACCGGCGATCAGCTGCTTAATGTTTTCGCCGGACAGACGGATAAAGACGTACTGGCCCACCTGACGGAAGTCAGTACGCATGGCATTCCGGTCAGCTTTGAGTGCCGCCTGCGCGACCGGGAGGGCAAGACCTCAGTCTGGTCAGTGCAGGCAACGCCCTGGCACCAGCAGAACCACGACTATATCGTTCTGCATGCACAGGACATCAGCCGCCGCAGCGAATCCGAGGCTGATCTTGCCAGTCAGCAGGCGCGGGTGAATGCCTACTTCAATGCCATGCAGACGGCACTGATTTCCTGTAACAATGAAGGCCATGTCGTCAGAGTTAACCAGTCGGCGCTCCATCTGCTGCAGATGACCGAACAACAGGTACTGAACCAACCTTTTCAACATCTGCTGACCCCGCCGGCCCGGGAAGCCTTCCAGCGCAGCTGGCAACAGATCCCGGACGCCCCTGGAGACAGCAGCTCAGCCACTTTTCCACTGCTGGCCTCCAGTGGCCGTGAATACATTCTGCGCTGGCAGATTACCCGCCTGTCCGCTGACGGTGAAAGCCAGGAGAACATCCTCTTCGCCGGGCTTGATATCACAGTCGAAGTGGCCAACCGGGAAGCGCTGGAAAAAGCCAACGCGCGGATTTTTGAGGCTCTGGAAGAAGCAGAAAAAGCCAACCGTTCGAAATCCATATTTCTCGCCAGCATGAGCCACGAAATCCGTACACCGATGAATGGCATTCTCGGTGCCACTGAGCTGATGATGGACACTGGCGTCGATGAAGATCAGAACCAGTATCTGCAGATTATCCACAGCTCCTCCCACGTGCTGCTGGATATCATCAACGACATCCTCGACCTGTCGAAAATCGAATCCGGCAAACTGGAAGTCGAGAAAATCCGCTACGACCTCAATGAACTGCTGACCAGTCTGTACCAGCTGTTCAAGGAACCGGCCCGGCGTAAAGGGATTTCACTGGTCTACATTTACGACGGCGACCTGCCTCAGTACTGGTTTGGTGACCCGAAACGCACCCGTCAGATCATTACCAACCTGCTCAGCAATGCGCTGAAATTCACCCACGACGGCTGTATCGAGCTGCATGTCAGTGGCAACTCAGCGGATCAGAGAAACTTCCGCATCAGCATTGCGGTTCAGGACCAGGGAATCGGTATTCCGGAAGAGAAACACAAACAGATTTTTGAAGCCTTCCGTCAGGCTGACAGCACCACCTCGCGTCAGTATGGCGGCACCGGACTGGGGCTGACCATCAGCCAGCATCTGGCGCGCGCCATGGGCGGCGATCTGTTACTGCAGTCCACGGTTGGTGAAGGCAGCACCTTCACCCTGTCATTACCGCTGCGTCAGGCCGATGCGCCAAAAGTGGAGCGGCGCAAAAACAAACCGTCACTGCCAGGCCTGCGCGGCCATGTACTGCTGGCCGAAGACAATATGGTCAACCAGAAAATCACCAGCAAAATGCTTGATCGTCTGGGCGTCAAAGTCACCGTGGCCGGCAACGGGGAAGAAGCCATCGTGGCAGTAATGGAAGGGGATTTCGATGTGGTGCTGATGGATGTGAACATGCCGGTGCTGGATGGCATCGCCGCCACTGAACGTATCCGCGATCTGAGCAGCGCCAGGAAAGATATTCCCATCATTGCCCTCACCGCCAACGCCATGCTGCAGGACAGACAGCGCTGTCTGGAGGCTGGCATGAACGGCTTCGTGGCGAAGCCGCTGCGCATGGAAGATCTGGCGTCAGCGCTGACGGAAGTGCTCCCGCCCGGACGTCAGGCGTTCAGTACTTCTCCTTCAAACTCACCGGACAGATAAGCCTGTGCCAGAGTAATAGCTGCCAGTGCACGCCCTTCGGTGAAATCTTCACGGCAATACAGTTCGCTCAGGTTTTTCAGCTTCCACGGCACCAGTTCCAGCGGCTCAGGCTCATCGCCTTCCAGCCGTGATTCATACAGATCGCGGGCGACCACCACATGAATACCGCCGCTCATATAGCTGGGTGACAGGCTGAGTTTTTTCAGGAAAACGAATTCACGGGCAGCAAAACCAATTTCTTCCTGCAGCTCACGGTTGCAGGCGTCACGCAGGGTTTCGCCCATATCAATGGCGCCTTTGGGCAGACTGAGGCTGTAATCTTCAATTCCGCCCCCATATTCACGGATCAGGGCAATGGTTTCGTCATCCATCAGGGCCACCAGCATGACAGCACCGTTACCACCCGGCACCAGACGCTCATACGTCCGCTCGACACCGTTACTGAAACGCAGGTCGAAGGATTCCACCCGGAACAGACGGCTCTGGGCAACGATATGACGGTCTAAAATCTGTGGTTTTTTCTGCATGACAGCCCTGTTTTAATAGTCACTATGACTGCGAGTATAACCCTATGAGCCTACCTGATTGGCAACAAATTGATACCGTACTTCTGGATATGGACGGTACGTTACTGGATCTGCACTTCGACAACTACTTCTGGCTCGACCACGTGCCGGCGCAGTATGCCGCCCACCACGGACTGAGCGAGGAAGAAGCACTGGCCGAGCTGAACAAGAGCTTTGTCGGCCTGCGTGGCACCCTGAACTGGTACTGTCTGGATTACTGGACCGAACTCACCGGCCTGCCCATCGCCGACCTGAAACGCGACGTTCAGGATAAAATTGGCTTCCGCCCGCACGTAAAAGATTTTCTGCAACGCCTGCGCGATATGGGCAAGCGCACGGTGATTGTTACCAACGCCCACCGCTACAGCGTTGACCTGAAAATGGAGCATACCGGTCTCGACCAGCTGGTCGACTGCGTGATCAGCTCCCACGATTATCAGGAACCGAAAGAAAGTCAGGCATTCTGGGATCATCTTGCCAGTAATGAAACATTCGATCCCGCCCGCACCCTGCTGATTGACGACAGTGAAGCTGTGTTAGAATCCGCCGCCCGCTGGGGCATCGGCTGGTTGCTGGCGATCTATCATCCGGACAGCCAGAAGCCACCAAAAACCGATGGCCGCTTCCCCGGTGTGAACCACTTTGATGAGCTCAAGTTCTGAGCCGCTGCCCAGGCAGACCTCAGACCGGAGACGATATGGCAGAAGAGAACGAAAAAATCCGTCTGGATAAATGGCTCTGGGCCGCGCGTTTTTTCAAAACCCGCGCCATGGCCAAGGCCGCCATTGAAGGCGGCAAAGTGCACTATGAAGGCCAGCGCTGCAAAGTCAGCAAGACTGCTGAGCTGGGCGCGACCCTGACCGTGCGCCAGGGTTTCGACGAGAAAAAGATCGTCATCAAAGCTCTGTCCGATCAGCGCCGTGGCGCGCCGGAAGCCCGGCTGCTGTACGAAGAAACCACCGAGAGCATTAAAAAGCGCATGGACGAAACCGAGCGCCGCCGCATCATGCGCCACTCCATGCAGGCTCCGGATCATAAACCTAACAAAAAAGAACGCCGCGATATGCGTCGTTTTGAACAGAATCAGGATCACTGAACCATGACCAACCCAGTCAGCGACCAACTGCAGCGCTTCAGCTTCGACGGCACCGACATCCGTGGTGAAATTGCCCAGCTGGACAGCGCTTTCCGCGAAGTCATCAAGCGCCACAACTACCCGCCACTGATCGCCCGCGAAATCGGCGAATTGATGGCCGCCACCGCGCTGCTCAGCGCCAACCTGAAATTCAAAGGTCGCCTGACCCTGCAACTGCGCCTCAGCGGCAATGTGACGCTGCTGCAGGCAGAGACCAACGAACAGGGCCAGCTGCGCGCCATTGCCCGTTACGACGAAAACTCCCGCGCCGATGAACTCAGCTTTGAACAGGGCCAGATGGTGATCACCATTGAGCCGGAGCAGGGACAGAAATATCAGGGCATTACTGCCATCAGTGGTGGCAATATCGCTCAGGCGCTGCAGGATTATTTCGAACAGTCAGAACAGCTCGGCAGCCGCTTCTGGCTGTTCAGTGACGGCACCCGTGCCGCCGGTCTGATGCTGCAGAAACTGCCGGCCATGACCAGCGATGACCCGGACGCCTGGGACCGCATCGGTCATCTGGCCTCCACCGTCAAAGAAGAAGAGATACTGCAGCTGAACGCCGATGATGTGCTGCACCGTCTGTTCCATGAAGAACAGACCCGCATCTATCCGGCGTCAGCGCTGAGCTTCTTCTGCACCTGCTCCAAAGACCGCATCGCCAGTGCTTTGCACCAGCTGGGTCACGCGGAGCTGAATGATATGATTGCCGAACAGGGCAAGATCGAAATCACCTGCGAATTCTGCGCGCAGCACTACGCGTTTGATCAGCGTCAGGTGGACGAACTCTTCCCGGAACAACGCCCGCACTGATCAGTATTTAAGCAGCCCCTATTGAGTTAATAGAGAACAACTCTCAACAACTGACCCACAGGGGCTTAGCGTTTGATCAATTTTCTGGCATAATTCCGCGCCTTCAACCAATTGGGTTCGCCCCAGCACCCTCAGGGCGTGACGAGACATCTGCGTATGGCCAGAAGCCGTACACTATAAGAGGACCCCTTTCGGGCACAGATATGAGCACTGTTTACACCGACTTATCCACACCATTTCTGGTAGAACAAGCCATCGCACGCGGCGAAGGCAAGCTGCAGGACAATGGCGCGCTGGTTGTTATAACCGGTAAGCGTACCGGCCGCTCGCCAATGGACAAATACATTGTCGAAGAGCCGAGCAGTAAAGATGCTATCGACTGGGGCAACATCAACCGTCCATTCTCTGCGGACAAGTTTGATGCCCTGTGGGAACGTGTGGAAGAGTATCTGGCTCAACACGACAGCTTCGTATCTCACGTGCACGTGGGTTCTGATCCGCAGCATTACCTGCCGGTTAAAATGACCACTCAGACTGCATGGCAGAACCTGTTTGGCCGTAACCTGTTCATCCTGCCGGAAAGCTACAACCCATCTTCCAAGGAAGAGTGGCAGATTCTGAACGTTGCCGGTTTTGAATGTGTGCCTGAACGCGACGGTACTAACTCTGACGGCGCCGTCATCGTTAACTTTGCCCAGCGCAAAGTACTGATCGCTGGTATGCGTTACGCCGGTGAAATGAAGAAAGCCATGTTCGGCGTGCAGAACTTCCTGCTGCCGGAAAAAGACGTGCTGCC
>NZ_DJIO01000180.1:0-6584 GCF_002433655.1 Thalassolituus sp. UBA6592
GAGCCAGAAAGCGCGAAGCGGGCCTGTTTTTGCTCCTGCAAAACATGCATTTCCGCCATCCATGGCGGTCAGGAATACAGCCCGTCCGGCGAGAGGGGCGGTCCGACGTTTCGGAAGGCCCCTCTATGAGGACAAGTGGCTTAACGTTTCTCGAAAACGCTTGAATAGAAATTTGTGGGACAGCTATGCACGTCATCCTGCTTTTTTATTCCTATTAACTACAATTCATTATACTTCTGTAAAGATCAGCACTAACGAATCCTTCTCATTTGTTAATCATGCCTCCCGACACTCTCTCCGAAAAATTCATCCTGGGCAGGCCTCAAAAAATCTCCGTTCAACTGTGATCCGGAAAGATAATCCGCCTCCTGCTATTAATCGGCATCCGAGTTCCTGAATAGCCAGATTTAAAGTCTCTTGCGGATAAAATATGATCTTATCGCCGGCCATTAAATCAACCGCGCATAAAACACTCCAGACAATATCAGAGTCTTTACAAATATTCTTCGAACAATACAAAAGAAGCGATATGCATCATATTTGGGCGAATGTAAAAATATCAGCAAAAAACCGCACCATTACAAAACATAATTTATTGAATAATAAAACGCTATTCAGGCCTAAAGAAAAAGATAATTTATTGATGCAGTGCAGAGTATTAACGTTATTCCTGAGCTTTTTAAATCTCCTTAATAACTAATATAGGTATCGCAGATGATTCCGTTTAAGAAAAAATCCGCTGTTAAGAAAGCCCTCGCCTCTTCACTTCTGGCCGCCGCGCTTGGCATAAGCCAGACAGCCGCTGCAGGCACTCTGTCACTGGCACACACCACCTGGGTTGGCTACGGCACTCTGTATCTGGCACGCGACCTTGGTTATTTCAAAGAGCAGGGTCTGGAAGTTAAGTTACAGGCGATTGAAGAAGCTTCGATGTATATGGCCGCTCAGGCTTCCGGCAATCTGGATGGCGCCGCCTCCACCATCGACGAAGTTCTGAAATACCGTCCAAATATGTGCTTTAAATCGGTTATCGCATTGGATGACAGCTTTGGTGGTGACGGTATTGTAACCGGCAACGACGTTAAGTCGCTGAAAGATCTTAAAGGAACCAAAGTCGCAGTAAACGAAGGCTCTGTTTCCCAGTTCTGGCTGTCCTACCTGCTGGAGAAAGACGGTATGACCATGGACGACCTGATTATCCAGAACATGACCGCTGACGACGCCGCAAGCGCCTTTATCGCCGGTCGTGTACCAACCGCAGTTACCTGGGAACCACACCTGTCTCTGGTGCGTAACAATAAAGCCGGTAAGGTACTGGTAGACAGCAGTCAGACTCCGGGCGTTATCGTTGACGTTGTTGAACTGAACTGTGACGTCATTGAGAAACGTCCTGAAGATGTTAAAGCTTTGGTTGCCGGTATTTATAAAGCTGTTGAATTCACCAAAGAGAATCCTGAAAAAGCCTATGAAATTATGGCTAAAGGTGTTGGTGGCTATCTGGCAGATCCGGCTGAATTTGCAGCGGCAGCTGCTAATGTCCGCTTCTATGACAAAGCGATGAACGAAGCTTTAATGTCTCCATCGGGTGAAATCAAAGAGCTGGTCGAAATCGCGGACAAAACCTGGAGTAAGCTGCAGGGCCGTGATCTGAATGTAAGCTACGACGATCTGGTCGACAGCAGCTTCCTCGCGCAATAAGGTTTGTTATTCATGTCTAAAAACAGTGTTCTTCAAAACTGTATGACACCAAAAGAAGAGCTGCCACGGCAGCTCATTCTCAGCACTGGTGTTATTGCCTGGCTGGTATTAATTCTGGCCTGGGTTCTGCTCGCAGCCAGCGATATCGTTCCCGATATGTTCCTGCCGTCTCCGATACAGGTCTTTGAGGCCGGTGTTCGCCTTGCAGAAAACGGCACCCTGATGACTCATGTATGGTCAAGTTTTCAGGTCGTTATTATTGGCTTTCTTATTTCTTCAGTGGTAGCCGTGCCGGTCGGGCTGATGATGGGCAGCTTCCGTATAGTTCAGGCCTTCCTGGAGCCACTGGTTAATTTTATCCGCTATCTGCCGGTTACCTCTTTTGTTCCTTTATTTATTCTGTGGATTGGTATTGGAATTGAACAGCGTGTAACTGTGATTATTTTCGGTGTCTTCTTCCAGCAGTTGGTCATGATTTCGGATGTTTCCCGCGGAGTTTCCAAAGATCTTATGCAGGCCGCATACACGCTTGGCTCCAGCCGCCGCGATGTCGTCATGCACGTTATTGCCCCAGCATCCCTGCCCGGAGTACTTGATACGCTGCGCGTTACCATTGGCTGGGCCTGGACCTATCTTGTTGTCGCCGAGCTGGTTGCTGCCTCCAGCGGTCTTGGCTACATCAGCCTTAAAGCTATGCGCGGCTTCCAGGTCGACGTTATTTTCTTAGCAATTGTGATCATTGGTATTCTTGGCCTGATCACTGACCAGTTTTTCCGAATTTTACGTGCGAGGTTAAGCGCATGGGCCAACTGAAATCCGTACCCAGCATCAGTGACGAACAACAGGACACTGGCAGCGATAACCTGCCAGTACAGCTTGAAGTTAAAAACGTCAGTCTGCGCTTCCCGAAACCTGATGGCGGCGAATTTACCGCCTTAAATGATATTTGCATGGAAGTCCGGGATCAGGAGTTTGCCGTTATTGTCGGTCCTTCAGGTTGTGGTAAATCCAGCCTTCTGTATCTTACTGCCGGTCTGAATTCACCGAGCAATGGCCAGATCACCGTAGCCGGAGAGACGGTTACCGGGCCAGGGCCAGACCGTGGCATGGTGTTTCAGGGCTATACCCTGTTTCCATGGCTGACCGTTCGTCAGAACATCGAATTTGGTCTTAAGCGCAAAAAAATGCCTGCTGCACAGCGCAAGGAGATCGTTGATTTTTATCTGCATGAAGTAGGTCTGGATAATTTCGCCGACAACTATCCAAAACAACTGTCCGGCGGTATGAAGCAGCGCGTAGCTATTGCCCGGGCGTTGGCCAACGATCCTAAAATCCTGCTGATGGATGAGCCATTTGGCGCGCTCGACAGCCAGACACGCCTACAAATGCAGCAACTGTTATTACGTATCTGGGAGCACAAAAAGAAAACCGTTGTGTTCGTTACCCATGATATTGATGAAGCAATTCTGCTTGCCGACAGGGTATTCGTCATGGGCTCCAAGCCTGGCCATATCCGCAAAATTATCGATGTAAAAATTCCCCATCCACGCACACTGGATCTGGCTATGGAACCTGAATTTATTGCATTGAAACGTGAAGTCATGACCTTGCTTCACGATGACCTGATCGAAATTCATTGAGATAGTTTTATGTCTGATAACACCTATGATTACATCGTTGTTGGTGCCGGTTCATCGGGCAGCGTAATTGCCAGCCGTCTGAGCGAAAATCCGGATGTAAAAGTTCTGTTGCTGGAAGCTGGCGGAAGTGACAACAATCTGAGAATTAAGACTCCGGCTGGTACCATTACCCTGTACACCAGCAAAACCTATAGCTGGAATTATTTCTCTGTTCCGCAGAAAGAAATGAATAACCGGGAAATGCACTGCCCGCGCGGTAAAGCACTGGGTGGTTCTGCCTCTATGAACAGCATGCTGTATATCCGCGGACATGCCAGCGACTACGAGCGCTGGAAAGATGCAGGCTGCGAAGGTTGGGGCTGGGACGATGTCCTGCCGTATTTCCGCAAGTCAGAAAAGAATATGCTCGGCCAGGACAGTAAATACCACGGCACCGATGGCCCGCTTGTGGTTGATAAGCCAAAAGATCCTAATCCGTTCACCTACCGCTTTCTGAAAGCTGCACAAAATGCGCTCGGCGTTAAAGAAAACAAAGACTTTAACGGCGGTGAAATGGAAGGCTGCGGTATTTACAACGTTAATCAGAAAGACGGTAAGCGTTTATCCAGCTATCAGGCTTTCGTTGCCCCGGTATTGGCCAGTCGCCCGAATCTGACAGTAAAAATCAACTCTCAGGTCGATAAACTGATTCTGGATGGCAACCGCGTCACCGGTATGCAGATCAGCGATGAATCCGGCACGCACATGCTGAACGCCCGCAAAGAAGTGATTCTGTCAGCCGGGGCCCTGGGTACACCTCATATTCTGATGCGCTCAGGCATCGGCCCTGAAGATCAGCTGAAAAATGCAGGTATTGAGACGCTGGTAAATCTGCCGGGTGTTGGCCAGAACCTGCAGGACCATCTGGACGGTCTGGTAACCGTACGCTCTAACAACAGTAAAACGCTGGGTTTCTCTGTGGGCTCTCTGCCCGCCGTGCTGACCTCGCCATTCCGTTATATTTTTGGCCGTAAAGGCTGGCTCACCACCAACTATGTGGAAGCCGGTGGTTTCTTTAAAACGCCGCTGGCGACCGACCTGCCGGATGTTCAGTTCCATTATGTTCCGGGTTACCGCAGCCATCGTGGCCGTCTGTTTGAATGGGGACACGGTTACGCCATTCACGTCTGTGTGCTGCGTCCGAAAAGCATTGGCGAACTGCGCCTGGGCAGCAAAGGTGAACTGCTGCTGGATTACAACTTCCTGTCCGATATGGAAGATGCCAAAGTGCTGACTGAAGGTATGCGTCTGGCGCGCAAAGTTCTGGCTGATACTGCCTATGACGATTCACGTGGCACTGAAATGCTGCCGGGCAAAGACGTACAGAGTGATGAAGAAATGCTCGCTAATATCCGTCAATACGGCGCTACCGTATTCCACCCGGTCGGCACCTGTAAGATGGGCCATGACGACATGTCAGTGGTTACACCGGACCTTAAAGTGAAGGGACTTGAAGGTCTGCGCATTGCTGATGCGTCTGTGATGCCGACACTGATCTCCGGTAATACCAGTGCCCCCTGCATGATGATCGGGGAAAAGGCTGCAGATCTGATCCGCGCCTGAACTCACAACTCTCCCGCCAGCCACTGCGCACTTCTGGTGTACAGTGGCTTTTTTATGCATGTTATTCCTGTGGGAGTCCATCAGTCTGGAAAGCGACGCATGAGAGCAAAGAAAGTACGCTTGCAAAGAAAGTACGGTGGATGTATACGGCATTACCGACAAAAAATACGGGAAATGCTGCAGAAGCACGCAGTAAAAACTAAGACACCAATCCATAGTAAAACCGCATAATGAAAACCTGCGGCATAAAGACCCGCAGCTTTCACCAGCGGGTCCTCAGGGATAGCAGAAATTACTGCGGCATATTCGCCACAAAAGCCGCCACATCTTTCAGCTGCTGCTCATTCATATTTTTGATCACACCCATCATCGGTGAGTTCTGGCGCTCGGGATCATTATTCAGAAACTTCATCAGAGTCGCTTCAAGGTATGCGTACGGCTGACCAGCGATACGCGGATACTGTTGGCTGCCATGACCTTCTTTACCATGGCAGACAAAACACACACTGTTGTACACAGCGGCGCCGCGGGCATTGGAAGGCACCGGCTGCTCACGGGGTTTGACGTCCATTTGTGCAAAGTACAGAGCAACCGCGATGCGGTCGTCTTTGCTCAGACCAACTGCCAGCTTGCTCATCACATAGTCTTTGCGCACGCCGTTAGCAAAATGCTCGAACTGGGTGAACAGATAGCTGGCATTCTGACTGGCCAGGTTCGGAATATAGTCGCGTTTACTGTTGCCGTCGTCGCCATGACAGCGCACACATAAGGTGGCGCGTTCTTTACCGTCTTCAAGAGCCGCCTGATGCAGGGCCGGATTATTTTCAATAATCGCCAGTTCCTGCAACATGGATTCAACACTGTCCGCAGCAGCACTGAACGATGCCAACGACACAACTACAGCCATCAGTATCCTGATCATAGGATGCTTTCCTTTCAATTTTTTAAGGGCGTTATCAGAGCAAGTTGCTAAAGATACGCAGCTGCAATCCTGAGGCCAAGTATCTGTATGAGACTCGTTCGCTTATCTCAGCGAAAGACTGACCTGCATCAACTGACAATTCCCTCATAAAATCAAAGGAATAACTGCTGTGATCACACTACAGCAGCGTTGCCCGCAGAAAACATCGGCCAATATCCGCCAGACGCTGCACGCGGCCTAGGCTGAATCGGTGCATTCAGGTACACTTGCGGGCTTTCTAAACTGCACTCAGATCCGATTATTACGCCATGATGCAAGAGACCTACAGCCCCCGCGATATAGAATCTTCCGTACAGCAACACTGGGAAGAAAATCAGGTATTTAAAGCCGTTGTCGACAGCAACAAAGAGAAGTTCTACTGCCTGTCGATGTTTCCATACCCAAGCGGCCGGCTACACATGGGTCACGTGCGTAACTACACCATTGGTGACGTGATCTCGCGCTATCAGCGCATGCAGGGCAAAAACGTGATGCAGCCAATGGGCTGGGACGCGTTCGGCCTGCCGGCTGAAAACGCCGCTATCAAACATCAGGTGGCACCGGCCAAGTGGACCAAAGAAAACATCGCTTATATGAAAGGCCAGCTGAAATCCCTGGGTTTCGGTTACGACTGGAACCGTGAGCTGGCCACCTGTGATCCGGAATACTATCGCTGGGAACAG